>NZ_NCFJ01000193.1:0-4284 GCF_002281105.1 Polynucleobacter sp. 35-46-11 | reverse complement strand
GTAAACAGTCACTGATGACTGAGCTTGAGCTGCGCCAGCAAATGCTGTCATTGCTGCAACTGCTAATAGCGATTTTTTCATTCTTTAAATCTCCATAAAAATTGTCAAGAATGTGCACATCACTAACTTGCTCCATTAACACCGCATTACTTGCCCATTAGTTTGAGTGTCGCTGTCGCACACTGGGGACTGTGCGACAAAGTGCAAACGTTTTTCTAAAACGTGTTTGCTTTTTATAACAGTGGTAAATGATTTTGAAATGGTAGAGTTTTGGTGTACAAAAATTTGCGGAAAAATATACTGGTCGCATAACTTGGTGTGCGACAGTACGCTTGCAATATGCAATCCAAATCGGCAAACGACGAATTCTTTTACGCGAAACGTTGTCGCACGCTTCCAATCTTGCACACTATTACCTATGTGCCCAGTTATCCAAACAAGTTACGTATCTTTTTGACCAATGCAAGTAGCTACTGGCAAGTGCGCTGTTACTTTGATAACAAGACAGTGATACGTAGTTTGCGCACAACCAGTAAGCGACACGCTTTGCAACTGGCTAAATTATTTTATGAACAGCGTTTAATAGATACAGGCGTAATTGCACAAGGTGCTGTTGCAAACACACAAGATTTATCAGTCAACAACGTTGCCAACATCATGCTTGCTAATGAAACAGCACGTGTCAAGCGTGACGAGATTACCAACGGCACATACGTCATGCTGGTGTCACGCATACGCAAGTGGGTATTGCCGTATTTTGGGGCTGTGCAAGTTGCTGACATCAAACACACTGACATAGAACGCTTCTTGTATTTTCTAAGTGACAAACAATACAAGTCCATGACCATTACACAATACTTAAATGCGCTACACAAAGTATTGGAGTGCGCATTTAAACATGGTTGGATTGAAAAAATACCCACATTCCCCAAACTTAAATCATCTAGCACGCCACGTGGCGGATTTAGTGTTACAGAGTATCGTGCGCTACTGCGTGCCAGCAAACGATTAGCAAACCAAGTGTGTGACCCAATCAAAGTCACACATCGCACCAAACACAATAACTTGTTTGCACCAGACGCTAATATTCCACGCGAAATGACTTGGTTAATTGGTTTTATGGTTAACAGTTTTGTACGACCAGTTGATATGAAACTAATGCAACATAAGCATATTGAAGTGATACGTAATGGTCACATCTACTTGCGTTTAACCATTCCTGAAACCAAGCGTCACTCTGCACCAGTTATTACATTGCAATCTGCTGTACGCATATATGAACATCTGCGTAGTTATTACGACCAGCAAGGTTTGGCAACTGCAGATGACTATTTGTTTTTACCGCAGATTAAAGACCGTGCTGCTGCAATGCAATTGATTGACAAGTATTTCGTAAAGATACTGCTTGCAACAGGATTACGATTTGGCGCACTTGGACAGCGACGCACATTGTATTCGTTACGACACACAGCAATTACATATAGGTTGTTATACGGACGTGGAATTGATTTACTGACACTGGCGCGTAATGCACGTACAAGCGTGGAAATGATTGAACGCTTTTACGCAAGTCAACTTACACCAGAAATGAATGTGGGTATGTTGCACAGCAGAAGATAATTCATAGCGTTTGTACCTATTACACTTGTTAAGATTTAATTTATATTTTCTAATATTGATAACAATTCTGTAATCAATAACTAAATGGGGAATGATATGACTGAAATGACTTCATCTTCGCAATCTGCTAGCGACCAATTAGCAGCAGCACAAAAGGCACAAGCCGAACTCAATGCAAAGATTGAAGCATTGTTGACGCAAACACGTGAAGAAGATTTGGCAACTGTGAAAAGATTGATTACAACGCACAGTTTTAGTGCAACTGACTTGCGCAGCGTCATGAAAGCCAAATCATCACGTTCTGCACCCCGCAAAAGCACTAGTCGACGCAGAAAAGTTTAAACAGCATGCACAGCGTACATTGCAGTACGCTGTGTTGTTTGACTTACGCGCCATCAAATGCAGTAGCAGCATTGATGATAGCCAGTACATACATCAACTTACTTACAATGCGTTGCGTGATATTCCTTTTCGCTTAATCAATGATACGGAGTACGCATCATTACGCTTAATCAAAGCTGCACTGGTATCTGTGATTGCACAGCGTGCTGTGCCAAAACAAAAAATGCTTGCGGCATTGGGAAATGAGTGTTATTTGGAATATCTACAAAGCTACGACTGGGATATGTCACATGTAGAAAGTGATTGGAGCACAACAGAAAGCATGCCCAGTGTTTTGTATGATTACATGCAGTATGTAAAAGACGGTGACAAATATACTCGTCTTGCTAACTTGTTTCGTCGTTCTATTAAACGCGATGCTAATGGCAAAACAGCATTTCAGCGCATGGAAACAAAAGCAGAATCTTGCTACGAAGAAGCAGTCATGCTGATCACTAATGCAATTGATACTAATCCGCTACGTAATCCCATGCCTGATGCACAACAATCACATGAAATACAACGTTGGTTAGATCGTGACGTCAATTGTGAACTGGGTTTTGAGCCTGATGCTTGCATTACAGGTGTTCCGCGCATTCGTGGGAGTAAAAGTAAATTTGCACAGACATCTTTTGCACCTGCAGTTGGTCAGCGACTGCGGCAATATTGGCGACAACGAGAAGCATTGGTACAAGTTGCGCTGGAGTTACTGTACAGTCAAGAACACATTGCAGATGCCAATGATCATGGTTTGGAGCGTTCTGTTGAAATGCTCAAAGAACGACTTGCAGCACTGAAGTTACGCACTTAGTTAAGCCACCTGCAAACTAAAACAGTCTACGGCACGTCGTTTTTGCTCGTCATTCACCGTAACATAACGATTGGTGGTGGCAATGTTCTTGTGTCCCGCTAAACTGGCAAGTACAAACACACTGATGCCCGAATTACTCAAGTTGGTAATGAATGTACGTCTACCTGAATGGCTGCTAGCACCAAATACCCGTGCACGACGGTACAAGTAATGAAAGTGCTGGGTCAGTGTGGAAGCAGTAAATGCATTACGAATACCACGTAGCGTATGAAATAGTGGCATGTCATCACTAATATCACCTTGTGCATAGTTACGTGCTGTCAAGTACAGGCTAAGTTCGCGCTGCAACTGCGTACTGACAAACACCGTACGTGCATGCCCATGCTTGACACGCTGCGCCGATAAAAACACCTGCGTCTTAATGCTACCGTCCGTATTGCGCACATCCCCTACCGTTAATTGCGCGACTTCCGATACGCGAAGCCCTGCTAAGACCGTAAACAAAAACATCAACCGATTACGGGTTGCGTATGTACGTGTAGTGATGTAATTTAAAACTGCATCAATATCTTGCTGGGTGAGTGATTTTGCTTGTGCCATGGGTTTCTCCAAATAATGTGTACGTTTTTAGTATGTATTCTTATGTGGCAGCAGAGCAACCTGAACATGTATGTGGGTTTCATGTCATGCGTTTCTATACAAAACAACTACTTACGCCACTGACCAAAGAGTTTGTGCATTCTATTTGGTCATGTATTTAGCGCAAATTTACATGCACAGGTGTTTTATTCGTGGCATTTAGACGACAGCACATGCAACATATCAAAATAACGCTGTAGCGTGTGCACGTATTCTTGCTGGTGTTGTTTTTTTTGCCGCCCTGATCTGCGTGTATGCAGGTGTTTTGAGGTGTTGCTGCGTAGTGCTGCCAAAAATCAGTTCGTAGTCCTGTATTTTTGTACTGTAGTTTTCGCAGGTGTAGTAGACCTGTAGTGTTGGTGAATTACATCTAACTAGTAATGTGAAAGCAAACTGCGTTTGCTTGTGTCTCGCAAAAACTTCGTTTTCGCTCACACATTCTTTCTGTTGATTAATTGAGAACACGATAAAAGAAAGCCGAAAGCAACGCAGTTGCTTTTGGTGCAGTTAGCTTGACGGAGAATGTTCTGGTCATACAACGGCTATAGCGGAGAAATACTCTGTCGCTAGTAGTCGTTGCATGGTGCTTGACGGTAAAAAGTCCCTGCACACACAGTAGATTGGTTTTTACGGGATAAAGATGTTTTAAACTCCCAACCCATTACACGCATTGGTTTGCGTATGAACGGGAACTGCTTAACCCATGGCATTATCTGCTTATGCGTTGCACCGCAATCTACTGTGTTGATGCAACAAGCCCAGTCTCATTAGCCGTTATATTACAAACTGGTTTTTTGACCTTTCTTTGTGCAGCGTCTATCTGCTGTTTGATA
>NZ_NCFJ01000192.1:0-4297 GCF_002281105.1 Polynucleobacter sp. 35-46-11 | reverse complement strand
GTGGTGCAGACTCCGATACAGGGTGAGTCAGAAGCATCATCACCAACCCCTAAAGAATTGGCTCCAACTTGCTCTGGTAGGTTATCGGAAGAAGTCATGACAGTACTTTAGACGATTTCAGGGGAATGTGTTGCTCGAGCTCATCAACATAAGCTGCCATACCTTCGTGCTCGCGATCTAAGAAACGTTTCACTGCATTTGCAAAGCCTGCATCTTCAATCCAGTGAGCGGACTGCAGAGTGGTAGGTATAAATCCCCGGGCCATTTTGTGCTCGCCTTGAGCGCCACCCTCAAACACTTGAATACCCTCCTTGATGCAATACTCAATTGCTTGGTAGTAAGCCAGCTCAAAATGTAAACAAGGAATATGTTCAATAGCACCCCAATAGCGTCCATATGCTGTTGCATTTGGTTTATCAACTACGAGCAAAGATGAGGCTATCGGCCGCTCATTCTGTGTCGCAATAATCAGATGAAAATTCTCGGGCATGCTGCTGCCAAGTAATTGAATGCAATCCTCAGTTAAATAAGGTGAAGAGCGGTGCTCTATATAGGTGTTTTCATAGCAACGATAAAAGAAGTTCCAATCACTTGCCACAGCAATCTCACCCGGAATATGTCTGTAACTGATTTGGTGACTCTCTACAGCAGCACGTTCTCGACGAATATTCTTGCGACGCTTCATCGTTAAGTTGGCAAGATACTGTTCAAAATTTTGATAGCCCTCGTTATGCCAATGAAACTGTACTGAGTCGCGCAGCATAAAACCTTGTTGCTTGAGTACACCCAATTCATCGTTTTCTGGAAAGAGTACGTGGGCAGAGGAAAGCCCGTTTTGAGTTACCAGTGTTTTTAAACCAGAGACAAGGATTTCTTGTATTACCCCTTTATCCGCATGAGGGGATACAAGTAGTCTTGGACCACGAACGGGAGTAAACGGAATAGCCGATAGTGCCTTTGGATAGTAAGGCATTCCGTTCTGCTCATATGCCTGAGCCCATGCCCAATCAAAGACAAACTCACCATAGGAATGTTGCTTAAGGTAAAGCGGCATTGCACCAAGCAATCTAGAGTTAGAGTCCTCAACTATGAGGTGGGCAACTTGCCACCCAGTATTGCCGCCTACACAGCCAGTTTTTTCCAGTGCATTAAGAAAGGCGTACTTGAGGAAGGGACCCGAATCAGACGCTAGTAGGGGGTTCCAATCACTCTCAGCAACATCTGAAAGGGCGTCGATGATTCGAAGTTGGATAGCTTCCTGTTTCAACTAAGGTACAGGATTCAGTGTTGAATTAACTCAATCTTGTAGCCATCAGGATCCGTAACAAATGCAATGATGGTATTCCCACCCATGACAGGGCCTGCTTCACGAGTGACATTGCCACCAGCGGCTTTGATTTTTTCACAGGCTGCATAGGCGTCAGGAACGCTGATGGCAATATGCCCATAGGCATCGCCAAGATTGTATTTATCGACACCATGGTTGTAGGTGAGTTCGATCTCAGACTGACCATCTGCATTCCCTTTTCCAAAACCTACAAATGCCAGTGAATATTTTTGTTCTGGACGTTCGGTTGTACGAAGCAAGTTCATGCCTAGAACTTTGGTATAGAAATCAATTGAGCGAGTCATATTGCCGACTCTCAGCATGGTATGTAGGATCATCATTGTTTAAATATAAAGCTAAATGTCGTTTTCTGTTGAGCAAGAAAAAACCCAGGGGATTAGCCTGGGCTTATGGGTTGGGGCAGTCAGACCTTATTGAATCTTCGCCTTAGCGCGCAGCTTTTGCATTAATTCAGAGAACTTCGCTTTTTGCCAGTTCTGGTCTGCTGTGATCATCTGCTTTAGCTGATCTTTGATTTCCTCCATGCTAGGTGCTTTGACATCACGTACATCATCTAACTTGATGATATGCCAGCCATATTGAGTCTTTACCGGCTTATCGGTAACCTGACCTTTTTTGAGCTGCACCATTGCCTTGGAGAACTCCGGTACGAGTGATTTATCACTCACCCAGCCAAGATCTCCACCATTTGGTGCAGAGCCAGGATCTTTAGACTTTTCTTTGGCAATTTGTTCAAAGTTACCGCCAGCCTTAATTTGCGCGGTAATCGCTTTTGCATCAGCTTCTTTTTCAACAAGGATATGTTCAACGTGATATTCGGTGCCGGTGTACTGTCCTTTAACTTGCTCATAAGCAGCTTTTAGCTCGGCCTCAGTGACACCTTCTCTTTCAACGAAGTCCTCAAATACAGCTGCAATTAACACCCCCATCTTAGACTGTTCTAATTGCTCACGAACAGACTCCTTCTGCGTGATGCCGCGATTATTTGCCTCTTGCAAGATCAGTTCACGCGTCACCAGCATTTCTCTACCTTGATCGCGAACTTGAGGGCTATCTGGCTGATTTGATTTTTGAATTAATTTGTCTAATTGCGCTTTAGGAATGGCCTTGCCATTCACGATGGCAGCATTTTGTGCATGAGCTGCTGAAGAGAGAAGTGCAAAGCTAATGGCACTAATGGTCAAAATTGGGCGTATGTTCAACATGGGCTAGAAAATATAAATTGAGATAAAAGAGAATCTTAAAGCAATCTGCGACTAATTAGTGCTTTCACTAGGGGTGAAGGCCAGAATGGTGAGGGCATGGATAGCATCAGGAAAATGCTTGTTGAGGGCAGCATAAACAGCTCTGTGCCTAGCCACCTTGTTCATACCCTCAAATTCTGGGGCTACGATTGTGAGCTTGAAGTGTCCGCCGCCAGAAGCTGCTCCAGCATGACCAGCATGAAGGTGGCTTTCATCTTCGATTATTAAATGGCTTGCCTGAAATGCAGCTCTTAAGTCGGACTCAAATAAGGCAATGCGATCTTGATTAATACTCATTCTGCAGGATGCTCCATGTGGCGACTGAGCCAAATGCCTTGAGCAATGACGAAGGCTACAAGCAGAGCTGTACTACCAAATAACTTGAAGTTAACCCACGTTTCTTCAGAGAACTCAAAAGCAATATAAAGATTGAGCGCACCCATCAAGAAGAAAAAGAATGCCCAAGCCATGTTTACTTGATGCCAAACCGATTTAGAGCTGTGCTCTTTTAGGGTGATTTGCTTGCCCATCAAAACTTGTATCCAGTTCTTTTGAAAAAACTGAGCGCTAATAAATAAAGCGCCTGCAAATAGCCAATACAAAGCCGTTGGTTTGAGTTGAATAAAAGTCTTATCGTGCAGGAATATAGTCAGGCTACCAAAAACCAGAATCATGACCAGGCTGACCCATTGCATCGCATCGATCTTACGATGTCGATAGTAAACCCAGAGGATTTGCCCAATGGTGGCAACCATAGCTACGATAGTTGCGGTGTAAATGTCTGCAAATTTGAATGCAATAAAAAAGAGGATGATCGGAAAGAGGTCAAATAGAAATTTCATGCGTTGATTATCCAGCTATTTCAGAATTATTCAGTTTTCGTGGCAGCGGCATTCTCAGAAGGTTCAAATCTTAAGGATGCTGAGTTAATACAGTAGCGAAGTCCTGTAGGCTGAGGGCCATCTTCAAATACGTGTCCCAAATGCGCATCACAATTGGTACAGCGGACCTCAGTGCGAATCATCCCATGGGACATATCCTTAACTTCGGTAATCGCTGTAGTGTTCTCAGGTGCGTTATAGCTAGGCCAACCACAACCTGCATCGAACTTGGTCGATGATTGAAAGAGGGGGGTATCGCAGCAAATGCAGCGATATTGACCATTTTCCCAGTGATCCCAGTACTTGCCAGTAAAAGGTCTCTCAGTTGCAGCCTCACGTGTTACTCGGTATTGAGTATCACTCAATGTATTTCTGTATTCCTGATCCGTTTTCTTTGTCATGGCAATGAATTTGTTTGATTAAGAAGAGCAACTGACTGCGACTCGCTGCAGATCCAGTGGCGGTGGTTTTGAATAATGATGCAATGCTAACTGCTCATCGAATGGCTTACTCAATATTCTGAATAAGACATCTACTTCAGAAAAATCATCTTGCTGAGCTTTTTCAATTGCAGCTTGAGCTAAGTGATTCCTCAGAATATATTTGGGGTTGACTGTATCCATCAAATTCTTTCTATCATCATCAGATGCAGTCTCGGATTGAAGTCTATTGATGTAGTCGGCAAACCATTGATCAATATGTTCACGATCGACAAATTCATCTCTTTGTAAGATCTCTGTTAGCTTGGATTCTTTATTGAGATTACTTAGATTTCGAAAGAAGTTCGTGAAATCCACTTTTGAATCATGCATGGCCTGGAGTAG
>NZ_NCFJ01000191.1:0-4310 GCF_002281105.1 Polynucleobacter sp. 35-46-11 | reverse complement strand
ATGAAAACTGCCATTTTTAGACCCTTCGGAGGCCCTATAAAGCGCTTTTTTCTGATTCTTTCTTGCCTCGGCTTAAGTTTTTTGACTGCCTGCGCCAATGTCATTCCGCCCTGCAACGCCAAAACCAGCCCTCCCAGCACTGAATTCCGAAACACCAAATGGGAGCTAGTTCGCTGGAATCTAGCGCCCAATGCCAGAGGCGAGGTTCGTACCCGACAAATCCCTCAGGGTGACAATAGCAACCCAATCCAAATCATCTTTGATGCCAATGGTGAACGTGTGAGTGGGTCTACAGGATGCAATCGGTTTACTGCACGCATTACTGAAGATGCCAGAGGCTTTACGCTGGATCAAATAGCCGCTACAAAGATGGCTTGCACACCACAACGCATGGAGCTAGAGAATGACTTTCTCTATGAATTAAATGATTACCGCTCGATTGTGCGCAATGGCGATCAACTGTTGATGATTGGCGTGGATCGTCAAGTCTTAAGCTTTATGCAAAAAAGTAGTATTCCAAAATAAAATACTCTTTATCGAAATTGAAATTCATCACTGAAAGCCTGAATGAAAAAGTACAAACTCCTATTCTGCTCACTCGGATTGTTTTTTCCGGGGACTGGCTTGAACTGTTTTTATTTGCAAGGACTTAAATCCTTCTGGGGTTGGGCTCAACTATTTTCATTTATTGGTGGAATTGCTGGTTGGCTGATTCTCAAAGACTCACAATTTAATTCTGCGCCTGGTTGGGTTCTCATCACCTTTGGCTTTATCAGCTTCGAGGCGAGCTGGCTAACCACCATAGCTTATGGTTTACGTGCTGACGAAAAGTGGGATGCAGAATTTAATCCAAACATAGATTCGAGCAAAGCCACTAAGTCAGGCTGGCCGGTTGTATTAACTGTGATCTTTTCTTTGGTATTTGGCGCTGGCGTCATGATGACCTTCCTCGCCATTGCCTTTGAGCAATTCTTTATTTCACAGCTTCAGGAAGCAAGAAAGCTATCCCAGTAATGCAGATAGCTTTTTGAATGGCAATAACAGTTTTTTAAATCCTAAAACTGTTCCGCTGACAGGGCATTAGTGGAATGACCGCTCTCTAGGATCGAGGTTGCTAGAGCTTGAGATTGTGGCAAGAGATTTTCTGCAAAGAATCGTGCAGTGGCAATCTTGGCATCATAAAAATTAGGATCACCTGCGCGTAGCTCCTGCGCAGCCAGTAAGGCACGTGCCATTTGCCAGGCACCCAATATCAAGCCGCATAAACGTAAGTAAGCAAAGCTACCGGCGTAGACAGCCTTAACATCTGTCTTTGAATTTGCCACAATAAACTCAACAGCAGATTCAAAAGCAATACGTGCAGCGGTTAATTGCTTCAGCGCTGCCTTTGCATCTGCGGTGCCACTGCTTGCGAGATCTTTTTCAGTTTGCTGAATTTTTTCAGAGAATAGTTTTGCAGTTGCGCCACCATCACGCACCGTTTTTCTACCAATCAGATCATTTGCCTGAATAGCTGTAGTGCCCTCATAGATTGTCAGAATACGAGCATCACGATAATGTTGCGCTGCGCCTGTCTCTTCAATGAATCCCATACCACCGTGCACTTGCACACCGAGACTGGCTACCTCAATCGACATTTCAGTTGAGAAACCTTTCACAATCGGCACCAGAAATTCATAAACTGCTTGACTCTGCTTGCGAGAGGCTTCATCAGGGGAAGCATGTTGGGCATCATAAGCAGCAGCCGCGTAATACGCCAAGGCTCTAGATGCCTCGATATAGCCGCGCATAGTCATCAGCATCCGCTTTACATCTGGCTGATGAATAATTGCTACAGGACCTGGAGAGCCGGCTAGATCGCGACTCTGTACGCGGTCTTTGGCATATTGCACCGCTTTTTGATAGGCACGCTCTGCAACCGCAATACCCTGCATACCCACTGCAAAGCGAGCTGCATTCATCATCACGAACATATACTCCAGCCCACGATTTTCTTCGCCCACTAAATATCCAGTTGCACCACCATGATCGCCAAACTGTAAGACTGCAGTTGGGCTAGCCTTGATACCAAGCTTGTGTTCAATCGAGATACAGTGAACATCATTACGCTCACCAAGTGAGCCATCTGCATTCACCAAAAACTTTGGCACCACAAATAAAGAAATACCTTTCACACCTTCTGGAGCATCTGGCGTTCTAGCTAATACGAGATGGACAATATTTTTTGCCATGTCGTGCTCACCATAGGTGATGTAGATCTTGGTGCCAAAAATTTTGTATGCGCCATCAGTTTCAGGGACGGCACGAGCACGCACCATTGATAGATCAGAGCCTGCTTGAGGCTCCGTGAGACACATGGAGCCAGTCCACTCCCCAGAAATCATCTTCGGCACATAGCGCTCTTGCAACTCAGGGCTTGCCGCAGTTAACAAAGCCTCAATTGCACCATCGGTCAGCATTGGGCATAAAGCAAACGATAGGCTAGCCGAATGAACCATCTCAAAACATGCTGTTGCAATGAGCTTTGGTAAGCCTTGACCACCAAACTCTGCAGGATGAACAACGCCCTGCCAACCTGCTGCAGCAAATTGCTCAAAAGCATCTTTAAAGCCAGGTGTAGTTGTAACGATGCCATCCTTTAAAGAGCTAGGATTTTGATCGCCAACCCAATTAAGGGGTGCTACAACGTCTTGATTGAATTTGGCAGACTCCTCCAAAATTGCTGGAGCTAAATCGACATCAGCACCGGCCTCAGCATAAGATGGATAAGAAACGACCTCAGATAGCCCCGCTAGCTCGTTCATCACAAATAGCATGTCTTTTACTGGGGCTACATAAGGCATAAGATTCCTATGGATTAGGTGTAAAGATAGTTAAAGGGATGTCCTAGCCAAGCAAGTTAGTCAGTTCAGGTACAGCAGTATTTAAGTCAGCAACGAGACCATAATCAGCAACACTAAAGATTGGTGCTTCAGGATCTTTATTAATTGCTACGATCACCTTAGAGTCCTTCATTCCAGCTAAATGCTGAATAGCGCCAGAGATACCTACTGCGATGTACAACTGTGGAGCAACAATCTTGCCAGTCTGGCCTACTTGATAGTCGTTTGGAACATAACCAGCATCCACTGCAGCGCGCGATGCGCCTAGGGCTGCACCTAGCTTGTCAGCCAATGGCACAACGATCTCTTGATACTTCTCGCCAGAACCTAAACCACGACCACCCGAAACGATCACTTTGGCGGCAGTTAATTCAGGGCGATCTGACTTAGTCAACTCGCGACCCACAAAAGATGATTTGCCAGAAACCTCAGCAGCCGTTTGCTTTTCTACTGCAGCAGATCCACCGCTTGCAGCAACTGGATCAAAACCGGTTGTACGAACAGTAATTACTTTGATAGGGTCAGCGGATTGCACAGTAGCAATCGCATTGCCGGCATAAATCGGGCGCTCAAAAGTATCAGTCGAGACAACCTTAGTGATATCCGATAACTGTGCAACATCTAACTTTGCAGCTACCCTTGGCAATACATTCTTACCATTGGCAGTTGCTGGTGCCAGGATGTGGCTATAACCATTAGCAATCGAAAGAATCTGCGCAGCTAAAGGCTCCGCCAGTTGATCGGCTAATGATGCAGAATCTACCTGAATCACTTTACGCACACCAGCAATTTGGGCAGCAGCCGAAGCGGCAGCATCAGCACCACTACCAGCTACTAATACATCTACCTCAGGGGAACACTGTAAAGCGGCTGCTACCGCATTGAGCGTGGCTGCCTTTAAGGATTGATTATCGTGTTCAGCAATAACAAGTGCGGCCATTTAAATCACCTTCGCTTCATTTTTAAGTTTATCTACCAAAGCCGCTACATCAGCTACCATCACACCGGCAGAGCGCTTGGGTGGCTCTTCTACTTTGAGGGTTTTAAGACGTGGGGCAATGTCTACACCAAGATCTTCGGGTTTTACAATTTCTAAAGTCTTTTTCTTTGCCTTCATGATGTTTGGCAAAGTTACATAACGCGGCTCATTTAAACGCAAGTCAGTAGTAATCACCGCAGGCAAGGTAATCGCGATTGTTTCTAAGCCACCATCTACCTCGCGGGTCACACTTGCTTTACCGTCTGCAACTAACACCTTGGAGGCAAAAGTGGCTTGCGGAATATCCATCAAGCTCGCCAACATCTGTCCAGTCTGATTGCTATCGTCATCAATTGCTTGCTTACCCAAAATTACAATCTGCACTTGTTCTTTTTCAGAAAGGGCTTTCAGAATTTTCGCAACTGCTAAAGGCTGCAACTCGGCATCAG
>NZ_NCFJ01000190.1:0-4313 GCF_002281105.1 Polynucleobacter sp. 35-46-11 | reverse complement strand
AGGCGAGGGTAGTCGATGACCGTAATAATGAAGCCGATGACCGCAAACGCTAGTGATATTACAATATTACCGATGTTCTGATTAACGGCCCAACTACCAAGCACAGAGATACTGATCACCAGCGGTACCAGAACATTGGCACGAATAACCGTAACCTTTGCCAAATATTTAGCAAGCAAAATACCGGCAATCGAGGCAAATACACAGGCAGCAACAAGCGCCCAAATCAATTCATAAATTAAGTCCTGATGTTCAATCATCAAAAGTGGGCCGGGGTCAACGCCATGCAAAATTAAAATTGCGAGGAAGACGGCCATTTCAGCGCTACCAGGAATCCCAAAGGCCAGTGTTGGGATAAGTGTGCTGCAATCTTTTGCATTAATCGCAGCCTCGGGAGCGATCACCCCTTTTATATTGCCGTGGCCATATGTCTCCCGGTCATTACCAGTCTGAGAGATAATCGAATATGAAGCGAAGGCTGCGACTACACCACCAACTCCCGGAATGGCACCGATCAATGTGCCGACGAGCGATCCGCTCAGGACCACCTTCCAGTGTGTGAAAGTTGATCTTACACCTTCAAAAGTTTCTGAAAATTTAAATGCATTTGCTGTCTTAGCGATCGTACCACCTGAGACAAAAAGACGGATCATTTGTGTTAATGGAAAGAGACCAATGAGTGCAGGCACCAGCGGAATACCATTCCATAGGTATGGCACACCAAAAGCGTAACGGATGTCGCCGGTCACTGCATCGTAGCCGATTGTTGAAATCATGAGGCCGAACATGCCGACCAGCAATCCTTCCAACAATTTACCACTTGAAGTGAGCGAAACAATCACCAGCCCAAATACGCACATCAGAAAAAATTGCGGCGGCCCAAAAGACAGAACAATATTGCGCGCGATGGGGATAATCAGCAGTAATGCAAACGTGCCAATGATGCCACCCATAGCGTTGGCGCTGGCGGCTGCGCCAATGGCAAGCCCGCCCTTACCTTTTTGCGCTAGCGGAAATCCATCAAGACAAGTTGCGGCATTAGGGGCGGACCCAGGCGAGTTGATCAGGATGGCGGAAATCGAACCGCCCATTGGCACACCACCCATAACGCCCGCTGACAATGCGATCGACGTGGCGGTATCAAGGCCAAAGGTTAGAGGGATCAGCAAAGTTAAACCAGTAGTGCCACCAAGGCCCGGTACCAGGCCAAAGAACATCCCGAAACCAACACCAGCGATCAGGTACAAAATATCTTTTAATACGAATAGACTCTCGAAACCGCTCATCCAAACACTGAACATTTTTTCTCTTCCCGCCTCAGGCCGGCATTACGCCATCTTGGTTTGCTTTAACGCACCACTCTTTAGAAAACATATTACATAACATGGCCCAAGGACGACAGGGCGCCCGGACCATCTTCATGATAATAAAACGTCTCCTTACTTTCCCAGACAACGCCCAACAAGGCCTATTGTGCGTATTGCGAACCTTTGTCACATAATACGATCATGCCAAAATTCGTCAAGCGGTGAGGCTTAAGTAGTTTTCCGGATAGACACTTGTGACTGTCCAACGCGGATAGGTTGATAAGTCTGCTGCTATGCAGCGGAGATGCAGAAGTCATTGGCCTTTCAATGAATGACCTATTTTAGACTCAAAGCGAAGATCTAAGTTACTAATCACGAGATCGTCCGCATCAAAATATTCTTGACGGCTGCCTAGCTTCGTCATATGTTCCGCATGAAGGAGATGTATTCCTCTATGCGGAACACCCAAAAGGACGGAAGGTTGTCGTCTGTAGCAACAGCCATGTTGCTATTGAAAAGCTTTACGGATGAACATAACGAGTTGGGTATTGGCGCATTATCGCGTCATCTGGGTCTTGCCAAAAGTACTGTCCATCGCTTGGCGTCGACCCTTCTTGATGCTGGTATGCTCGATCAGAATAAGGAAACGGGAAAATACAGGCTTGGCTTGACCGTTTTTGAACTGGGTATGTTGGCTCGCCGAAAAATGGATATTTATAACGAAGCAAAAATTTTCCTGCGAGAGTTGCGTGAGAAAACCCAGGAAACAGTCAATCTTGCAATCATGCGCGACGATAGTCTCATTTATCTGAATAGTCTGGAAAGTCCGAGCGCTATAAAGGTTCGTTCTCATATGGGTTTGCGTTTATCAGCGCATTGCTCGGCTGAAGGCAAGGTTCTTTTGGCTTTTGGTGCACCGGACGATCAGGCGAGGATCATCGCTCAGGGCTTGTCTCGTCAAACCCTGAATACGATAATCGACCCAGTGGTGTTTGCGGATGAGATGAAACTGGTCGAAGACCGCGGTTACGCCACTGACTACGAAGAGAGTGAAATAGGCGTTCGATCTATTGCTGTCCCGGTATTTTCGGGAGACAACGATGTTGCTGCGGCGGTAGGAATTTCTGGTCCCGTGCAACGCCTAACTAAACGCACGCTCACCTCATATTTGCCGGCGCTCACTCGTGCGGCTGACGCACTTTCAACTAAATTGGGTGCTGGCCCTCGCTATGCGCCACCAGCGCTGCGAATGGCAAAATAGTGGGAATATTCTCAAAAATTGTGAGCGCCGTTTCCCCGGTCATGATGCATGAATGGGAGGAAGACCACTATCATGATCACGATGATTTCGCACTTGATCATAACCCGCATGAGGATGGTCTGTGGCAATCGGATAATGTCGAGCTGATCAGCGTCGGAATTGATATCGGATCATCAGGCACCCAAGTCATATTTTCGCGCATCATGTTGCAACGTGGTGGCGACCAGCTATCGAGCCGATACTTTGTCGTCTCGCGCGAGCAACTCTACCAATCGCCGGTGTCGCTTACACCTTATGTTGCAGGTTTGCTGATCGACAAATCTGCGTTGGGCGATATTATCGATACTGCATATAATGCAGCAGCGATAGCTTCGTCACAGGTTGATACAGGAGCAGTTATCCTTACCGGTGAAGCATTAAGGCGAGAAAATTCGCACAACATTGCGGATATTTTAGCGGCTCATGGAGGCGATTTCGTTTGTACAATGGCGGGGCATCATATTGAAGCCATGCTCGCCGCATATGGTTCTGGTGCAGCGTGGGCCTCAAACGAGCAGCATAAGCGTGTTCTTAACATAGATATCGGTGGAGGTACCACAAAATTCGCTATCCTCGAAGCTGGTCGTGTGACAGCAACCGCTGCCATTCATATAGGCGGCCGCCTTCATGTTTATGACCCGGCGCAGCGGTTAATACGTCTTGAGCCTGCCGGTCAGGCGATTGCAGCATCGACTGGTTTCAACTGGCAACTTGATAATCAAGTGTCGCTCAACGAGAAAGACGCCGTTGCGGCTTGGATGGCCCGCGCCATCATAGCTGCCGTAACCGCAGGAGAGTCATCGCCAGAGTTGGAGGCGTTCTGGCTCACCGATAAATTGCCAAGTCTTGATGGTATTGAAGCAGTAATGTTCTCTGGCGGTGTTTCGGAGTTTATATATGGCCATGAAGACCATGATTTTAATGACATGGGGAAATTGATCGGTACCAAAATAGCTCAGATGCTTGCCAAAGGTGAGTTGCCATGGGCTGCGCTACCCGCTGGAGCCGGAATTCGGGCTACCGCTTTGGGGTTATCGGAATATTCTGTGCAGCTGAGCGGCAATACGATTTACGTGCCCGTCCCTGAGGCGGTGCTACCACGTCGAAATTTACGTGTTATGCAGCCAATGTATGAGTTTTCTGAAATTGTTGACTCAGAAGCCATTGCTTTGGCAATTACTGACTGCTTGAATAAATTTGATGTCCGGCATGATCAGGATGATTTTGTCTTGGCTTTTCATTGGTCGGGCCCGCCGCGGTATGAACGGATTGCAGCTTTTGCTAAAGGTTTGGCTATGGGAATGCCGGACGCCATGCAATCCAATCGTCCAGTTTATGTGGTGATCGATGGTGATATTGCCCGCACGTTGGGGCGGATTTTGCAGTATGAATTGTACGTGCGCGCGCCATTGCTGATCGTGGACGGTGTCAATCTGGCAGATTTTGACTACATCGATTTTGGTACTGTCAGAATTCCATCGAATACGGTGCCGATCACCATAAAATCGCTACTTTTTTCAAAGGATCCGAGAATGGCAAACGACTATAAAAATGAACATGATCACCCGCATGAACATGCACATCACCACTCACATCATACACACTGATACTGAATTTTTTACGCTCACGATCCTTATGGAGGACAGCAGGCATGGCTAAAGACGCGATGGTTTCAGAGGACTTGGCAAAGAAATTTGCTACGGAGA
>NZ_NCFJ01000189.1:0-4315 GCF_002281105.1 Polynucleobacter sp. 35-46-11 | reverse complement strand
CTCGCACTCCAAGCCAGAAGACCATTAGATGAAGCCCAGCATGCGGGCTAAGCTAGACCACCTAGACACGCGCTTAGCCGAACTCAATTCCCTATTAACCACCGAAGAGTCCACGAAAGACATGGATAATTATCGGAAGCTCACGCGCGAGCATTCTGATATTGCGATGGTAGTTGAGCAATTTGGCTTATACAAACAAGCTGAGGCTGATGCTCAAGCCGCTGAAGAGATGCGCAAAGATCCTGAGATGAAGGACTTTGCCGACGAAGAACAAAAACAAGCACAAGCTACTATGGAGGAGCTTGAGGGCGTCCTACAAAAACTCTTGCTACCCAAAGATGTCAACGATGAACGCAATGTCTTCTTAGAAATTCGTGCAGGTACGGGTGGTGATGAGAGCGCACTTTTTGCTGGTGACTTACTCCGAATGTATACGCGCTTTGCTGAACGCCAAGGCTGGAAGGTTGAAGTGGTCAATGCTGCTGAATCTGACCTGGGTGGATATAAAGAAGTTGTTCTCCGCTTAGTAGGCCAATCTGTTTACTCGCGCCTCAAGTTTGAATCTGGTGGACATCGCGTGCAACGCGTACCTCAAACAGAAACTCAGGGCCGTATTCATACTTCAGCCTGCACGGTCGCAGTTATGCCCGAAGCAGATGAACTAGAAGCAGTCAAAATAAATCCTGCCGAATTACGTATTGATACTTTTAGGGCTTCAGGTGCAGGTGGTCAGCATATTAATAAAACTGATTCTGCAGTTCGGATTACACACCTACCTACAGGCACAGTGGTTGAGTGTCAGGATGACCGTAGCCAACACCGCAATCGCGAGCAAGCGATGAAGGTGCTGGTCTCACGCATCATGGATGCTCGTGAACGTGAGAAACATCAGCTCGAAGCGCAAACCAGAAAATCTTTAATTGGCTCTGGTGATCGCAGCGATCGTATTCGCACTTATAACTTCCCTCAAGGTCGGATTACTGATCACCGCATTAATCTCACGCTCTATAAGATTGATGCCATGATGGATGGGGATTTAGATGATCTGTGCAATGCTTTGGCTTCAGAACATCAAGCAGAGCTTCTTGCAGCGCTTGGGGATAATTGATACAAGCAAGATGAGTATCAATCAGTCTTTACGAGAATTCATTAGCAACTGCGCATTGCCAGCCAATGAGGCACGGATATTGCTAGCCCACCTACTAGAGAGGCACTATCAACTCCCGCGTTCTGCGCTCCTATCGCGCGACGATATGCGTCTGAATGAGCAAGCTTTTGAGGAATGGGAAAGTCTAGTCTCCAGAAGAATGAATGGTGAGCCCATTGCGTATATCTTGGGTAAGAAGGGTTTTCATAATATTGAATTACAGGTAGGGCCTGGGGTACTAATTCCTCGCCCAGAAACTGAGCTTCTTGTAGAGATTGCCCTTAGTGAAATCGCCAAACTCAATAAACCCACCAAAGTGTTAGATCTAGGTACTGGCTCCGGCGCTATCGCCCTTTCGATCGCTAGTGCTGCACCCCAGGCGTCACTGCTTGCAACAGATCGATCAGCTGAGGCTCTAGCAATCGCTAAGCATAATGCCCACTTTCTGAATCTGACAGAGCAAGTCCAGTTTTCACAAGGCAATTGGTATGAGGCAGTGAGCCCACAAAACCAGTTTGACGTGATTGTTAGCAACCCACCCTATATTGCTAACCAGGATCCCCACCTCACTCAAGGGGACCTCCGATTTGAGCCGCCTTCAGCGCTAACCGACTATGCCAGCGGCTTAAGCTGCCTAGAGATCATTATTGCCGGAGCAGATAAGTACCTGAAACCTGGCGGGCTGATTGTTGTAGAGCATGGCTTTGATCAATCCGAAGCGGTGCTGGAGCTAATGAAAGAGACAGACCTAATCGATGTACAGGCGCACCTCGATTTAGCGGGCCACAGCCGTGCAGCTTCTGGGCGAAAAAGATTCTAAAACCCCCAAAGGGAATTAACCCTTTTCTGCAGATACCCTTAAAATTACCCTATTGTTAGTTGCAATTCAAGATCATCTTATAGCGTCAATTCAGGAAGAAAATTATGGACACCCAAGCAAGAATTCAAGAAATCGTTAGCAGTCATCCTGTTGTATTGTTTATGAAGGGTAATGCCCAGTTTCCTCAGTGTGGCTTCTCCGGAAATGCGGTCAATATTTTGCGCACCTGCGGCGTAGATAAACTTCATACCGTAAACGTATTAGAAGATGCAGAAATTCGTCAGGGTATTAAAGAATTTGCTAATTGGCCAACTATTCCTCAGCTCTATATCAATGGTGAATTCATTGGTGGCTCTGACATCATGACCGAGATGTTTCAAAGTGGTGAACTGCAAAAGTTAGTACAAGGCTAAGATTTAATAGCTTGCATAGACTGCATTTGTGACTTTTGACTTAAGCTCCCTTCTCCTGTTTGGCCTGCCATTGGTTTTATGCGCAGGCCTTTTGGTTTATGCGCTTAATCTAAGATCTGCTCTTCAACGTAGCGAACAACAAGCGCAGGCAGAAGCCGCCATCACTATCAGCTTGCGCTCTGAAAGAGACCAAGCCTTACAAAATGCAATTCGACTTGAAGCAGAGCTAGATTCCGAGCGCAAGCAAGGCCTGGGGAGAATTGAATCCCTCAATGAGGCTAAAGAGGCTTTGACTCATCAGTTCAAAAATTTAGCTAATGAAATTCTGGAAGATAAGTCTAAGCGCTTCACAGAGCAAAATGTCGCTAATCTAGATGCATTACTAAAGCCACTGCAAACTAAGCTTTCAGAATTTAAAGAGCAGGTAAATACTTCCTACGGCAATGAAGCTCGAGAGCGCTTTGCACTCAAGGGCGAGATAGAACGTCTTGCCAATCTGAATTTGCGAATGTCGGATGAGACCCGCTCACTGACCCAAGCACTCAAGGGCGACTCAAAGGTACAAGGTAATTGGGGTGAGTTAGTACTCGAATCCATTCTAGAGTCTTCAGGCCTTCGAAAAGGCGAAGAATACCTTGTACAAGATAGTCACACTCAGACTGATGGCTCACGTCTTCAGCCAGACGTTGTCGTAAAACTGCCAGAGGGCAGAAGCCTGGTAGTCGATAGTAAGGTTTCTATCACTGCGTATTCACGCCATGCTGAGGCAACTGATCCGACAGTCTCAGAACAAGAGTTGGCAGCCCATATTCAGTCGCTAAGGCAACACATTCAGGGGCTTTCTAGCAAGAACTATAGCTCTTTATATGGAATTGGCTCGGTAGACTTTGTGCTGATGTTTGTACCGATTGAGACAGCATTCTTATTGGCCCTCAAGACTGCACCAAATCTCTATCAAGAAGCTTTAGCTAAAAATATTGTGTTGGTTTGCCCAAGTACTTTGATGGCAACTCTGAGAACTGTTGCGCACCTGTGGCGTCAAGACTCACAAAATCGTAATGCACTAGAAATTGCTAAGCAATGTGGCACGCTCTACGATAAGTTTGTTGGCTTTGTAGATGATCTTGAAAAGCTAGGCCAGCGTTTAGACCAAGCACAAACAAGTTATCACGAAGCCTTTAATAAGTTGAAATCGGGCAAAGGTAATCTCATTAGGACTGCCGAGAAGGTACGTGAACTGGGCGTTAAGCCTAGCAAAAATATCTCTGCACCCCTGATTGAATCCTCAACAGATTCAGAATAAACGCAGAATAAAATTGGCTGCTACCGCATCAGACTCTAAAGCCTCATCGCATTCCTATAGAAAAGTAGCCATTGCCGCCTGCTTTGGAACATTTCTGGAGTGGTATGACTTTTTGACTTTTGCAACTCTTGCAGTTGTCTTTGCCCCCCTCTTCTTTCCCTCTAGCGATCCCAGCACTGCTCTTTTAGCTAGCCTAGCAACCTTCGGAGTCGGGATGATAGTCAGGCCTATAGGAGCGGCTATTTTTGGCAGTATCGGCGATCGCATTGGCAGGCGCCCTGTCTTTATGATCACCATTACCCTCATGGGAATTGCAACCGTATGCGTAGGATTTTTACCGACCTATGCCCAGGCTGGGATCTGGGCGCCCATCATGCTTGTCGGCCTAAGATTGCTTCAGGGCCTCTCAGCAGGTGGTGAGATTGGCGGTAGCGCAGTCTATCTAACAGAACATGCCGGTGACTCAAATCGGGGCTTTAAGACTAGCTTCCTGCAGCTTATGGGACCACTAGGAATCCTGGTATCCACACTACAAATTGCCTTACTTCAAGGCTACCTTACTCCAGAAGAATTTCTATCCTGGGGCTGGCGGGTGCCATTTTGGATCTCTTTAATACTGGTATTAATCGCAT
>NZ_NCFJ01000015.1:0-24727 GCF_002281105.1 Polynucleobacter sp. 35-46-11 | reverse complement strand
CTGTTCTATTTTCAATTTTTCGCCTGCAGCAACTTTATACTGTTTGCCACCGGTTTTTATGACCGCGTACATGGTTTGAAACCTCAATTAATATCTACATTTAAGCTAATCCACCCTGGATGAGCTAAGCCGATTATTATATCTTGCATGACGAGCACTGTCAAAACCAATGAATTAAGCCAAATTTTGGCCCCAATTGCCTTAGATTTCAAGGCCTTAGATGAAGTTATTCGCCTACGATTAGCCTCAAAAGTCGCCTTAATTGACCAAATCTCTACTTACATCATCCAGGCGGGTGGAAAACGGGTTCGACCAGCCCTTTTACTGCTAGTTACCAAGGCCTTAGCCAACGGCAAAGAAACCCCCCATGCCCTAGAGCTGGCAGCAGTAGTGGAATTTATCCACACAGCCACCCTGCTCCACGATGATGTTGTTGATGAATCCACCCTCAGAAGGGGTCGCGAGACTGCCAATGCTGCTTTTGGCAATGCTGCAAGCGTGCTGGTAGGCGATTTTCTGTATTCCAGGGCCTTTCAGATGATGGTGGGACCCAATGATCTGCGGGTAATGGAAATCCTGTCTGACGCAACCAATACGATTGCTGAGGGCGAAGTTTTACAGCTCCTCAATATGAATGATCCAGAAGTCGATGAAGAGAGCTATTTGCGGGTGATCCGCTATAAAACCGCTAAGTTATTTGAAGCATCCACAGAGCTTGGGGCGATTTTGGCCGGTGCTGATGCCGAAAAAAGAGAGCAGTCTGGCGCTTTTGGGCGCCATATTGGTACGGCCTTCCAATTAATGGATGATCTTCTGGATTACACCGCAGATGCATCTCAAATGGGGAAAAATGCAGGCGATGATTTGAGAGAAGGAAAGCCTACGCTTCCACTTATTTATCTTCTTGAAAATGGTAGCAATGAAGAGCGCCTACTAGTTCGAGCAGCAATCGAACAAAATCAAGACTTGCCAGATGATGTCTTCCAACAGATTCTGAGTGCAGTTCAAAATTCTGGCGCTCTGGATTACACCCAAGCTGCCGCGAAGCGAGAAGTCGATCTTGCTCTAGAATGCCTCAACGACTTTCCTCAGAATGAGGCAACAACAGCACTACATGCCTTGTGCAAATACTCTCTGTCTAGACAGACTTAAGCGCCAACGCTTTTTACCCTGATATCGCGTGCCGTGATGCGCGCTTTTTCTGCCTCAGCACGCAAACGCGAAATTTCTTCAGCAGTAAGTCGCTCAAGATTCGAATAGTCTAGCTTCCAAGTGGGGTCGGAGGCCCATGCCAAAGGGGATTGTACCGTTGTGCGCGGTCCCGGCGCACCCTCAAGCAAACGTAAAGCCAATTCAAAATTAGAGTCTTGAGATTGTGCATTATTAGGGAGTGCAGCAGCGTTGCCCAGCGGAAAGTCGCTAAAGAGCAAACGAGGGACACCGCAATATTCCACAATATCTTTCGCTGCACCCATGATGACTGTGGGAATACCTGCAGCCTCTAAATAACGCGCCAATAAACTTTGACTTTGGTGGCAGATTGGGCAATTCGGAATCAGCACTGCTACATCAACGCGATCTGCGCGCATCTTGCTCAGGATTAAAGGCGCATCAATCTCCAGAGTATGGCGTTGACTACGATTGGTTGGCAGCCCGTAAAAATGTTTAGATAAGGATTGAATGCGTCCCTTTGCAACAGCCCGTTTTGCTGCGTCCAATGGAAACCAACAATTACTGTCCTGCATATTAGCGTTGCGCCTATCAACACCTACATGGGCAATACGCAAGTCTGCATTCCCGTTAATCGAGAGAGCATAGGGGTCGTAAAACTTAGCTGCAGCGTTATAGGGGGCGCCAGGTCCTTGGGGGCCTTTGCTGGCATCAAAGGGTACTGCAGTGGTGACTAAACCTAAGACCGACTGATTTAGAGGTTTTTGCAGTGAAGCAAAAGGTACCTGAATATAGTGCGCCCACACATAGGGCATCTCATATCCCAAGCCTAGATAGTAATTACGGGTCCGCTCAATATAGCGAACCGGCTGATCCAATTCAGGTACAAATAGCAATTCAGAATTCTTAGTCATCAATCCATCCCTGTAAGATATTGCTTATCAAATATTAACTATCAGGAGGATTCATTATGGCTCAATGGCTCAGATTTCAACATCAAGGCAAATCCGGCTTAGGACAATTACAGGGCAATCAAATTGCCGTGTACACCGGTGATTTATTTAATAACCCCCAAGCCACCGGCGAGAGCCTAATGCTATCTGATGTCACTATCGACATCCCATGCACCCCATCGAAAATGGTTGCTATGGTGGACAACTTTCATGCACTAGTCACAAAACTTGAACATGCGGTGCCAGCGGAGCCTTTGTATTTTCTGAAAGGTAACAATTCTTTCTTGGCAGCTAATCAAGTCATTCGCACTCCAAAGTCTTATTCTGGAAAAGTCGTTTATGAAGGCGAACTCGGCATTGTCATCGGCAAAGCTTGTCATGAAGTAGATGAGACTCAAGCAGCCAATGCTGTTTTTGGTTATACCTGCATTAATGATGTCACTGCAATTGAGATTTTGAATCGCGATCCTGGCTACGCTCAATGGACACGCTCTAAGAGTTTCAACACCTTTGGCGTCTTCGGCCCTTACATCACCACCGATGTAGATCCAAGCAAGCTAACAATTAAAACGATCTTGAATGATCAAGAGCGTCAGAACTATCCCATCGCTGACATGATTTTCCCACCAGCAAAATTGGTCAGCTTGATCTCACAAGACATACCACTGCAGGCTGGCGACATCATTGCCTGCGGCACCTCTGTTGGTGTTGGCTCCATGAAGCCCGGAAGCAATGTCAGCATCATTATTGATGGCGTTGGGCACCTAGAAAATCGCTTCGAATAAGTCATCAAGGCCGTTGATCTAAAACCAAAACCGCAAAAGAAAAACCCTCACCATGTTCAGTGGTGAGGGTTTTTTAATGCTCCATAACTTCAGCTATCAGATCTACTTATTGCCGTAGACTCTTAGTAACCAGAAACAGATGGCAATGCTAAACTTCCTTTAGAGGTCTGAACATTTTCATCAAGATACTTTGTTAACGCAAAGACTGTGTTGAGGCAAGGCGTTGGTGTTTCAGTAATCTTGCCAAGCTCAATTACGGAACCCAATAGAGCATCGATCTCTAAGCTACGACCCGCTTCCAAGTCTTGCAGCATCGATGTTTTATGTTTACCCACTTTTTCAGCACCAGCAATACGACGCTCAATATCGACACGGAAAGTCACACCCAACTTCTCGGCAATCGTTTGTGCTTCAGCCATCATGCTGCGAGCCAACTCTTTAGTAAGTGGATATTGGCAAATACCTTCCAATGTTCCGTGAGTCAGAGAGCTGATTGGATTGAAGGTCATATTGCCCCACAACTTCAACCAAATCTCGGAACGAATATCTTCTAGGATTGGTGACTTAAATCCAGCAGCTGACATCATTTCAGACATCTTCTGAATACGCTCAGTCTGCTGGCCATCCAACTCACCCAATGGGAAGCGATTGCCTTCAACGTGACGAATCACGCCGGGAGCCTGAGTAAAGGTAGCTGGATAGACTACGCAACCAATAATATTGTTTGGATTGATTGTATTCTTAGCAACACCACCAGCATCAACCGTTTCAACTGAATGATCTTGATAGTCACCACCCAACTTCTGGAAGTACCACCAAGGAATTCCGTTTTGCATTGGAATCAAAATGGTTTCTGGTCCCATGATTGCGGCGAGATCGTCGATGATCGGCTCAACCTGATGCGCCTTCACCGCCAAAATCACTACATCAGGTGTTTCTGCATCCCGAATTTTTTCAACCGCTTTCACCTGTGCCACTAAAGGCTCAGGCTGGTCATCCATAATTAATGCAAGGCCACGCTCTCTAATTGCGGCCAATGTAGCGCCACGCGCTACAACTGTAACGTCATTGCCAGCTCGTGCCAACATAACAGCAAGGTAACCGCCAATTGCGCCCCCTCCACCGATCACACAGATTTTCATAAGAACTCCATAAAGATAAAAAATTTTGAATTAGTGTCATATTAGATGAGAACATTTTGCGGTGCAACAAAATATTGTGCCTAATATTTAAGCAATTTTGGTCAACTTGCGATCAATCTAGCTCTGGGCACTAATCCGCCCAAAAGCATGCCGGCAATGCTGGCTAAAAGACCTGCTAATTGAGGGGGGAGAATAGCCTCAGGTGCAAGCACTTCACAGCTAATCCAAACAACGAGACCGCACACTACTGATAACAATCCACCTAAGGAATGTGCCCTAGACCAGTACACCCCAAAAGCCAGTGGTACAAAAGCTGCAACCAAAGTCACTTTGTAGGCATTCTCAACCATCTTAAAAATGGATAGATTGGAGTTGATAGCAAAAAAAGTGACCACTAGGGTGAAGCAGAGCACAGTAATTCGCATGACCTTCAACAAGTCTTGATCAGATAGGGGTTTAAAAAATCCTCTTACAATATTTTCAGCAAAGGTAACGGATGGCGCGAGCAATGTAGCGCTGGCACAACTCTTGATAGCCGATAGTAAGGCACCAAAAAACATCACCTGCGCAATCAGTGGGGCATGATTCAAAATCAGCTTTGGCAAAATCATTTGTGGATCTGTATATAAATACTGCTTCACTAGATCTGGACTAATGATGGTTGCAGAATAAGCCAAATACAGCGGAACAAATGCAAAGACAAAATACAGTACTCCGCCCAGCAAAGCAGCTTGCACTGCAATGTTCACATTCTTAGAAGATGTGATCCGCTGAAACACATCTTGCTGCGGAATAGAACCTAACATCATCGTGCATAAAGCGGCTGTAAAGCCAAGGATAGAGGCGAGATTCATATCGGGCCAGAAGTTGGAAAACTGGCCAGCAGCTGCAGCATATTCAAAAACTACACCAACACCCCCAGTTTGAGCCGTTATCTCGCCGCCGATATAAAGCATGCCCACCACAATGATGATCATCTGGATGAAGTCGGTAATTGCCACCGACCACATGCCACCAAAAAGTGTATAAATCAGAACGCTACCAGCGCCAATTAACATACCGGCCGTTTGTGTGATGCTGCCTTCAGACACAACATTAAAAACAAGTCCCAAGGCTTTAATCTGAGCAGCCACCCACCCTAAATAGGAAACCACAATACAGAGCGTTACCAAAACCTCTACGGTGCGACCATATTTTTCTCTGAAGAAATCGCCGATGGTGAGCATGCGGCGGTTGTAGAGATGACGAGCAAAGAAGAGTCCGACTAATATCAGGCATAGGGAAGATCCAAATGGATCAGAAACAATCCCGCCCAGCCCCTCTTTTAGAAAGGTAGCTGGGATACCTAGCACCGCTTCGGAGCCAAACCAGGTAGCAAAGACGGTAGCGGTAACGATAGGCAAAGGAAGGCTATGGCCTGCTGCGGCAAAGTCAGCTGTGTTTTTGACCCGTAGTGCAGCCCAAAGACCGATGCCTACAGATACCACCCAATAGATGATGACAAACCAAATCAACATCGCCCAATTTCTCCTTCAAGAATTTGGTCAAATTATATGGCCTTGTCACTTATGTCATTTAATCAATCAGGGCTAAATTTAGGTACGCTGGTCTGACATAATTCATGGGTGAATTCCCCCATATACCCAAAAGAGAACCCCAACAGCGATCTTGCCTATCAAAAGGCGATTTTAGGTTCTGTATCGCGTACTTTTGCGCTCACCATCCCCTTGCTCCCTCCAGCGATTGAGGTAGTAGTCGGCAATACCTATTTACTGTGTCGGATCGTTGACACAATTGAGGATGCTGCTGAACTTAGCCCAACAGAGAAGCAGGATTTATCTAAATTATTTTTAGAGGCAGTTCTGGGATCTACTCCTGTGGAGGCATTTGTGAGCTCCTGCTTAGAGGCTCTTAAGAACTACTCCAATGTTGATGAGCTCGACTTAATCGCGCATACCCCAACCGTCCTTCGCATTCTGCACACCTTTCCCGATAAAGATCAGTCAGCGATTAGTCGCTGCATTTCAATTATGTCCGATGGTATGTCCCATTTCCATGGCCGACAAACTCAGGAGGGACTAAAAGACCTCGCAGAGCTTGAGGAGTACTGCTATGTGGTGGCTGGCGTCGTAGGAGAACTACTGACAACCGTCTTTAGCAACTACTCTTCCGGATTTGCAAAGCAGATTGAAGGGTATGAGCAACTTGCAATCGATTTTGGTCAGGCTCTGCAAATGACTAATATCCTAAAGGACTCACCAGAGGATCGTGCACGTGGCGTTTCTTGGAAACCAGCAGCCATGACTCAAACGGCACTCCTCCAGATTGCCTACGCAAAACTGCAAGACTCGATGCGCTACATTCTTTTGATTCCGCAAAATGAAGTGGGCATGAGGCGCTTCTGTTTTCTAGCCTTCGGTCTCGCAGTCATGACCCTTGAGAAAATTGCTACTAGAAGAGAATTTAGTAACAAATCTGAGGTGAAGTTATCCAGGAATACCGTTTGGATATTTTATGCATTCACAAAGATCACAGCTAGCAATGGGTTTCTAATGAAATCATTCTTTTATGCTGCATCCAGTCAACTCAGAAAACTATCTACAGAGAATACTTAAAGCACGCCCTCATGCTTTAAGAGCCAAACTTTGACCTGGCGATAAAAACCCGGAGCATCTTCCTTCATAAAACCCCCAAGACCTTGTGCAGACACCACCCTATGGCAAGGGGTGACCAATGGATAAGGATTTGCACCGCAAGCAGTCCCGACTGCCCGGGGTCCACTTTTAATCTTTTTTGCGATCTCACCATAGGTGCTTGTCTCTCCCACTCCAACACCTAGGATGGCACTCCATACTTTTTGTTGATGAGCCGTTCCAGCAGGCTTTAGTGGAACACCAAAGATGGATGAAGCATCTTTGAAATACTGAATGCACTGTTTTGAAAATGCTTTAGCCAGGGCATTTCTCGGGGAGATTAACGCGATACCTGGAGGCAAATAATCGATTTTTGAGATCATCAAACTACCATCTACCAACTCTGTTTGCACCCCTAGACACCCAAAAGGGGCGGGTATCACGCAATACTCAGTGGATGCAGAAGTGGCCATGCCGAAGATTCTGACATACATTCCGGAATAAATTCGCATAAGATTCCAATGCAGCTATAGCTAGTGAAGTAGCACTTTGCTATATTGGTTGCTCCTTATTCTTTGCAGGCATCATTGATGGACACTTTTTTTGATGATTGGCCCTTTATTGGCCAAGTCGCATTAGTCCTATTTTTACTCGCACTATCGGGCTTCTTTTCGATGGCAGAAACCAGCATGCTCTCCTCGAATCGCCATCGCCTACGGGCAATGGCTCATGGTGGGAATACTGGAGCTGCACTTGCTGAGAGATTGCTGAAGCGAATTGATTCACTGCTTTCAGTACTACTGATTTCTAATAATCTCATCAACACCATCCTGCCAATACTAGTGACCGGCATTGCTTTACATATTTTTGGCGATAGCGGACTGGTGTTATCACTTGCCACATTAGTGGTTGCGCTACTCATCATTATTTTTAGCGAGATCACGCCAAAAGTGATTGGCACAGCCTTTCCAGAAAAAATTGCTAGTAATGTAGGCTGGTTCATTCTCCCGCTGACTTTTATTCTCAAGCCACTACTCTGGTTCATTAATAGCTTTGTATCGGGTTTAATGAAAGCCTCTGGATTACAAGCCTCGACTGATGCCAGGGTAATGAGTAAAGAAGAATTACGCAGCCTAGTTCTGGAATCCAATCGCTTTGTTTCTGCCCATCATCGCAATATTCTGCTCAATCTTTTTAATCTTGAAAATATCTTGGTTGATGATGTGATGACGCCCCGTTCCAAGATTGAAGCATTAGATCTTTCTCGTCCGATTGATGAAGTGATTGAGCAACTAGAAACCTGCTATCACAATAAGCTGCCAGTATGTGACGGCGACTCTGAGCGCATCGTGGGCATTCTTTCTGTAAAAAAAGCGCTCTCATTGCTAGGAAATGCAGAGCTTCACCATGAAGACTTCAGATCCTTGCTAAATGAGCCTTATTTCATTCCCAGCGGGACACCTGTTCTGCAGCAGATGCAATTTTTCCAAGATAATCAACAGCGCTTGAGTTTAGTGGTCAATGAGTATGGCGAAGTACTTGGCCTAGTCACCTTTGAAGATATTGTTGAAGAGCTTATCGGCGAGTTCACCACCTCATTTTCGAATCTTTCCAATGATCCTCATTGGTTGGCTGATAGAACTTATCTTGCTAGCGGTACCGCATCATTACGAGATTTAAACCGCCTTCTGAAATTAGATCTCCCGCTCGATGGTCCGCGCACCCTTAATGGCCTCATCCTAGAAAAACTTGAAGCGATCCCTGATTACGATGTCAGCATTCGGATTGCTGGCGTAGTGATGGAAATTGTTCAGTTTGATGAGCACGGGGTAAAAACAGTGAAGCTATACCAACCTCTTGCTCAGACAAATCAAGATTGAGCGACCTACTGCATGACTCTCACATTATCCGGACCTGGCATGACATCGCTGTTGATGCATTAAACAATCGGGCAACGGATATTCATATTGAGGCGAGATCTCAAGAAACTATAGTACGCATAAGAGTAGATGGCCTCCTCACCTTACAAAATCAATACCCCATTGATTTACATGAGCGATTAATTACGCGCATCAAAATATTGGCACGTCTCGATATTGCCGAAAAGCGTTTACCCCAAGATGGGCGCCTTGTGATTGGCCATGACTTTAGCCGTCCCAATATTGATTGCCGAGTATCTATTCTTCCTACCTTACACTGTGAGAAAGCTGTCGTTCGTATCTTGCCTAGCCGCCTAGAGGAGTTGGCACTAGATCAGATTGGCTTACTGCCGGAGCAACTTAAAATAGTCCAAGATGCTATTGGCCAAACCAATGGATTGATTCTAGTAACGGGGCCCACTGGAAGCGGGAAGACGCGCACCTTATATAGCTGCTTAAGCGCACTGAACCAAGTACAACGCAATATTTGCTCTGTTGAGGATCCTATTGAAATCCGACTTCCTGGAGTCAATCAAGTGGCTTACCACCCAAAAGCGGGGTTGGACTTTCCAACTATTATTCGCGCCCTTCTACGCCAAGATCCGGATGTCATCATGATTGGTGAAATACGTGATCCCGCAAGTGCGCAGCTTGCTATTCAAGCAGCTCAGACAGGTCATTTAGTTTTAAGTACGCTTCATACGCGCAACGCTATTGGCGCTTTAGGTCGACTCAAAAGCCTCGGTATAGATCAAGAATCGATTGAATCCTGTCTTCGCTGTGTCAGCTCTCAAAGATTAATTCGAAAGCGCTGCAAGCAATGCAATTCAATTACACGAAAGACACACTGCAATCTTTGCAAGGGATCGGGCTATTTTGGTCGCATTGGTGTCCATGAGGTTTTGGGAGGTAAACAGTTATTTCAATCAATTGAGGCTCTTGATATCTACTCAGCAGGAATTCAATTGCTGAAGTCCGGCTTAATAGATCAGATGTCACTAGATTCCGAACTTGGCACTTGGCATTAGTCCAGATGCTGTTAAACAGAAAGCTTAGCAAGTCTGAGCAACTCCATTTTGCCGAGCAGATGCTGGCGCTACTTCAGGCTGGACTTCCTTTGCTAAATGCCATACAGCTATTAATTCAATCTGCACCAAAATCCTGGCAGGCTTGGTTAGCAGATATTCGCGACCTACTTCAGAAGGGTAATAGTTTTTCTTTTTGCCTAAGTGCCCAAGACGGAAAATTTTCCCCAGAGTTTTCCAACCTCATCAGAGTCAGCGAGAGAACGGGTGATCTCAGCTTAGCGCTTCGTACAATTTCACGGCAACTGGAAGCCCAGATTGAACTGAGAAGAAAAGTACAGCAGTCACTGACTTATCCTGCAGTTACTTTAGCCACCTCCATCCTATTGGTACTTGTGATGATGATTTGGGTTGTACCGGTATTTAAAGAGGTCTTTGGGCACTTTCAGGCAGAGTTACCGACGCTAACCAGAATTCTCATCTCCCTCTCCACCGGCATCCAAAATTACTTTCTAGAGATATTGCTAGGCACGATCGTGATGGCCGCAGGCTTTGGGTGCGCCTGGATCAAATCTAGCTCAATCCAAAAGTATTGTGACGCCCTCTTGTTGCGCGCACCCTTATTTGGCAATCTCTTTAGACTGGCAACACTGAGTCATTGGTGTCGAACCTTAGGGCATTTACTGGAAACTGGCTTACCACTTCCGGATGCCCTGAGAGTCACCGCGCAATCTTCAAATCACTGGGTGAGCCACGACTTTAGCGCTGAGATATTTAAACACCTCACTCGTGGCTGGCCTTTGGGGGAATCACTCAAAAGAGCAGATCCCAAGTCGCGACTTCTTGATGTAGAGACATTGCTACTACTACATATCGGCGCCGAAAGTGGCGCATTAGCTGAGATGCTAAATAAGCGTGCCGCTACATTGGGGGCACAATTAAGTAGCCAACTCAATACACTCAGTCAAAGCTTGGAGCCAGCGCTCATTCTTTTTGTTGGCGCCATTATTGGCAGTTTGGTCATAATCCTATATCTACCCATCTTTAATTTAGGACAAATCGTTTAGTGGATCCCACGATAAGCATCTGGATATTGAAATCTCTATTGATACTGGCTTTGCTTTATTTAGCCTATATTGATTGGCAAACATTTCGCCTACCGAATGCAATAACATTCCCCTTAATTTTTTTGGGCATTGCTTTTAACGCAATCTCAGATCTGCGCCTGACCACCACAAGCTCCGCTTGCGTCGGGGCTTTTCTAGGCTATGTATCGATTTGGACATTAAATACCGGTTACCGTCTTCTGAAAAACCGCAACGGCATTGGCATGGGTGATGCAAAACTCTTGGCAGCTTTAGGCGCCTGGTTAGGCTGGGGCACTCTACCCAGCATCCTGCTAATTGCCTCCACCACAGGAATGATCGGCGGCATTATCTGGCTTCAATGGCGTGGCCATCAACTTCAACAAGCTTTCCCTTTTGGGCCCTTTTTAGCTATTGCTGGCATCATTGAGCTGTTATGGCCTCAACTCATTCCAACCCTGATCCTACCCAAGCTGCTTTAAAAGCCTTAAAGGGGAAAATTCCTTTAATTGGCTTAACTGGTGGCATTGGGTCTGGCAAGACAGCAGTTAGCAACTTACTGGGTGAGCTTGGAGTTGGGATTATTGATACGGATTTGATATCCCATCAAATCACCGCCCCTGGCGGGAATGCCATCCCGCTGATTGCTAGAGCATTTGGGGCAGACTTTATCAATTCCGAAGGCGCACTGAATCGAGCCAAAATGCGAGCCCTAGTCTTTGGAGACTCCAATGCTCGTCAAGCTTTGGAGAAAATAACCCACCCCTTGATTCAGCAAGAAACTACCAAACAAGCCTTTGAGTTAGCCAAGTCTGGAGCTCCCTACCTTGTTTTTGTAGTCCCCCTTCTAATTGAGTCTGGGTATTGGGTAAAGCTGGTTGACTATCTTGTAGTTGTTGATTGTCCAGAGGAGACCCAAATCCAAAGAGTGATGCACCGCAACAATATGACCCGCTTAGATGTAGGAAATATCCTCAAAGCACAAACAAGCCGGATGGTTCGTCTAGCGGCAGCTAACGCCGTTATTGAAAATCAAGGCAGTCTGGATGACCTCCAATCAGAGGTTCTGAGTCTGCACCAACAATTGCTCAAAATTTAAGAAGAACCCCTAAGTTCGTCATAGAATATAGGCTTGTGATTGTCTACGAATACCCTTTCAATGAACTAGTTCGAAGCATGCTTCGGCTAGAGTACTTGTTCGCCCGCTTCAATCACTTCCTTCGATCCGATGATCCCGAGCTTCACCACAATGCAATTGCGATGTTATTTGACCTCGGTGATATTGGTTCTCGAGGCGATATCAAATCACTGCTACTCAAAGAATTTGAACGTCAAAAATATGCCTTGAACGGTTTAAAGTCTTCCCAAAAAGTTGATCAAGCAGCGCTGACACAAACTCTATCCGAAATTGATAAAGCCGCACTGAACATTAATCAATCGATGGGCAAGCCTAATTCTGCGATTACTGAGAGTGAGTGGCTCAATGCTATTCGGACTCGATTAAATATTCCCGGTGGAACAAGTCCGATTGATTTACCGAGCTACTATGCCTGGAAAAATACTTCCTCAACTCAGCGTCGAGAGTTATTAGAAAAATATGTTGCTCCACTTTTTCCGTGGCATGAGGCTTGTCAAATTTTCTTGAGACTACTTCGTCAATCTGGCGAAGCTAAGGATGTTGTTGCACATCAAGGATCTTATCAACAAGCGCCATCAGGCAAGGTATATCAATTGATGCGCATCGCCGTAGAAGATGACAGTCTCTTCTCAGAAATCAGCGCTAATAAATATCTACTCTCAATCCGCTTTTTGAAGATTGATCAAGATAAAAAACCGCAGATCATGAATGCGGATGTGCCTTTTAGACTCACTCTCTGCCAGCTCTAGGCCTTTAGTAGTTTTAGCTTCTCCAGCATTGGCCAGGCAGCAGGCAGCAAAGGCTCTACAGTTGGAGGTGAATTACCAATCAATTGCCAAGATAGCTCTTGCCCCTCGCAGCCCTTAGGTACTCCAGTCCATTTTCGAACAATGCTGACATGTAAACGAACATAAGCATGTGGGTAGTCATAATCCAAGACAACCAACTCTTCGCTGGACTCAATATCAATTCCGAGCTCTTCCTGCAATTCACGCTTAAGTGCTGCGAATACCGATTCACCAGCTTCAATCTTGCCGCCCGGCACCTCCCAGTAACCAGCATAAGGCTTTCCTTCTGGTCGCTGACCTAGAAGATAGCGCCCTTGTGTATCGAGCAGGATCCCAGCAGCAACTTCTGTCACAGGACGATTAGAGTCATTCATGAATCGCTAGCAATTAAGCAGTATGTGAGCCGGCCCAGTGCTTAGCAAACTGCCAAGCTACACGACCAGAACGTGAGCCACGTTCCAGAGCCCAAACCAATGCCTCAGCTCTAGCACCTTCAATCTGTGCATCGCTCAAACCAAAATGACGCAACCAGTGAGCAACAATTTCTAGATACTCATCTTGTTTTGGTGGATAAAACGATAACCACAAACCAAAGCGTTCTGAGAGAGAAATTTTTTCCTCAACCACTTCACCAGGGTGAATTTCTCCATCATCACTATGGGAGTAGCTGAGATTATCTTTCATATGTTCAGGCAACAGATGGCGACGATTCGAAGTAGCGTAAATCAAAATATTGTCGACTTGAGCTGATACGGAGCCATCCAATGCAGATTTCATAGCCTTGTAGCCAGATTCGCCATCTTCGAATGAGAGGTCATCACAAAAAATAATAAAACGCTCTGGTCTATCGGCCAATAAATCGGTGATGTCGGCTAAGTCAGCCAGGTGCTCTTTTTCCACCTCAACTAAACGCAAGCCTTGGCTAGCAAACTCATGCAAGCTTGCTTTAATGAGGGAGGACTTTCCTGTACCACGAGCGCCTGTTAGCAAAATATTATTAGCAGGCATTTTTTGAATAAAGTTTTTTGTATTGTCACGAATCGCATCACGTTGACGATCAATATTCTTTAGGTCTTCAAAAGTAATATCGGCAACATGCTTAACTGGCTGCAAGTATCCAATACTTCCAAAAATGCTATCGCGGCGGCGCCATCTAAAAGCAGTTGAAGATTTCCACTGCTCTTCGGTCAAGGCTTTAGGTAAAAATGTTTCAAGATGACTTAAGAGTTGCTCTAATTTTTCATTCATTTCACAAATTCCTATGAGCGGTAATCAGCATTAATAGAAACGTAGTCATGTGATAAATCACAAGTCCACATCGTCTGCTGTGCCGATCCACGACCCAAGTCAATCTTGACCATAATTTCTGGAGCCTTCATCACTCTTTGGCCATCAGCCTCTTGATATTCAGGATTGCGGCCGCCATTCTTAGCAACCCACACATCTCCAAGCCACATCTGCACTTGGTTAACGTCGAGGTCGACAATGCCAGCATAGCCAATCGCCGCCAGAATGCGCCCTAAGTTGGGATCACTAGCAAAGAAAGCTGTTTTAACTAAAGGTGAGTGAGCTATTGCCTCCGCTACTAAACGACATTCTTTTTCAGTCTTGCCACCTTGCACATCAATCGTAATAAATTTAGTGGCGCCCTCGCCATCTCTGACAATCATTTGAGCCAGCTTACGCGCGAGATCAATCAATGCAGCCCGAACCAAACCATAGCTAGCATCAGCAGTCGATTGAATCTGAACAGATGACTGGCCAGTCGCCATGATGATGAATGAGTCATTGGTCGAAGTATCGCCATCAATCGTGATCGCATTAAACGAAAGGTCGGCAATCTCACGTGTCAAAGAGGAAAGTAGTCCCGGTGCAAATCCAGCATCCGTTGCAATGAATCCCAACATGGTCGCCATATTCGGATGAATCATGCCCGCGCCCTTGCAAATACCTGTGATAGTCACAAGTCCAGCCGGGGCATCCATAGTGATGGATGTCGCTTTAGGCTGCGTATCTGTTGTCATGATGGCTTCTGCAGCAGCAAGCCAATGATCTTCACCTAAATCTTCTACTGCATTTGGTAAAGCAGCAATCAATTTAGCAATTGGAAGCGGCTCAAGAATGACGCCAGTTGAAAACGGCAAAATTTGTTCTGGATTGAGCTTGAGCTCTTTAGCCAACTCAGCGCACGTTGCTAATGCATCTTGCATGCCTTGCTCACCAGTTCCCGCATTGGCATTTCCAGTATTCACCACCAAAGCAAGAATCTCACCCTTAGTACCATCCAGGGCCAAATGCTCTTTACAAACCTGAACCGGCGCAGCACAGAATCGATTTAAAGTAAAAACACCAGCAACCTGGGAGCCAGGCATTAAAGTCATCACCAATAAATCTTTGCGATTGGCTTTTTTGATACCAGCTTCGGCGATGCCCATCTTAAAACCTTTAACAGGCTTTAGTTGGTCTTTTTGGGGGAGTGGTAAGTTAACTGTCATTATTCGACAATTGTAGAGGAGACTCTAAGGAACCACTTGGAGTGGCTATCTAAGATAAATCCCTTAATACCTGAGACTCAATTGATTTCCACTCTTCGTCAGTAAATAGACGTGAACGCGTGTGGAATGCCTTCCCCGTCGAACCCTCAAGGGAAAAAGTTCCACCCTGCCCTTCAATTACATCCAGAATTAGTTGGGTATGCTTCCAGTACTCATATTGGAGCTTGCCGATATAAAAAGGCACGCCTACAAGCTCCCCCAATTGAATATCGTAAGGGCCAATAGTGAGGTCCGTGGGTAAATAACAATTTGCCGCACTATTGTCACAACACCCCCCGGATTGGTGAAACATGACTTGACCATGTTCGGCTTTTAGCTGCTCAATTAGTTGGAGTGCAGCTTCTGTTGCAATTACCCGTTCTACCATTGCAATTTCCTTGGGGAGCTACATTAGACAAAAGGGCGGATTTCCCCGCCCTTTAATAAACATAAAAGCATTTCAGGTCAGAAGAAGCCCAACTTAGACTCACTATAGCTGACCAATAGATTCTTGGTTTGCTGGTAGTGATCAAGCATCACTTTATGAGTCTCCCTACCGATACCTGACTCTTTATAGCCACCAAATGCTGCATGGGCCGGATAAGCGTGGTAACAATTAGTCCATACGCGGCCAGCCTTGATGGCGCGACCCATGCGATAAGCCACATTACCATTGCGTGACCATACTCCGGCACCCAGACCATAGAGAGTGTCATTGGCAATTTCCAGCGCCTCCGCTTCGTCCTTAAAAGTGGTTACAGCCAAGACTGGTCCAAAGATTTCCTCTTGGAAGATGCGCATCTTATTGTGGCCTTTAAACAGTGTTGGCTGTACATAGTAGCCGCCCGCAAGATCACCTTCTAAATTTGCTTGTGAGCCACCTATCAGCACTTCCGCACCTTCTTGCTTACCCAAGTCCAAATAAGAAAGAATCTTGGTTAGCTGCTCTTTAGACGCTTGCGCACCCATCATGCTATCTGTATCGAGTGGATTTACATGCTTAATTGCAGCAACCCGCTTAAGGACTTTTTCCATAAACTTGTCATAAATACTCTCCTCAATCAAAGCTCTTGATGGGCAAGTGCAAACCTCTCCTTGATTGAAGGCAAACAAAACTAAACCTTCAATTGCCTTATCCAAGAATCCATCATCTTTATCCATGATGTCAGCAAAGAAAATGTTTGGCGACTTTCCGCCCAACTCAAGAGTTGCAGGAATCAGATTGTTTGCTGCAGCTTGCGCAATTACCCGACCAGTAGATGTAGATCCAGTAAAGGCAATTTTTGCAATCCGCTTACTGGTTGCGAGTGGCATGCCAGCTTCACGACCATAGCCATTGACAATATTTAACACGCCAGGAGGCAAGAGATCAGCAATCAATTCCATTAATACCAAAATAGACACTGGAGTAGATTCAGCCGGCTTTAAAACTACACAATTACCAGCAGCTAATGCTGGCGCAAGCTTCCAAGCGGCCATCAAAATTGGAAAGTTCCAAGGAATAATTTGACCCACTACACCCAAAGGCTCATGAAAATGATAAGCAACTAAGGTGTCATCAATTTGAGACAAAGCACCCTCTTGCGCACGAATACATCCTGCGAAATATCTAAAGTGATCCACTGTTAGTGGAATGTCGGCATTAAGTGTTTCACGGATGGCCTTGCCGTTATCAATCGTTTCAGCATAGGCAAGCAACTCTAAATTGACTTCAATGCGATCTGCAATTTTCAAAAGAATATTTCCGCGATCAGTTGGCGATGTTTTTCCCCAAGACTCAAAGGCCTTGTGTGCAGCATCTAAAGCTAGATCAATATCTTCGGCACTAGATCTAGCTGCTTGGGTGTACACCTTCCCACTGATCGGGGTAATAACATCAAAGTATTGACCTTTGACTGGAGCAACCCACTTTCCACCAATGAAATTATCGTATTTAGCTTTGTACTGAATTTTTGCGCCTTGGGCGCCGGGGGCTGCATAGATCAAAATCTTCTCCTATTAAGTAATCAATGCCATTCATGTTGATTTGCAAATGACGTTCGAGATACTTTCACTCAAGCGAATCCCTTAATCAATCAGAAGCAGCGCAGCAATTTATAAAACCATATAAATCTATTGAAAACAAGGGTATTTCCTGATCAAAAAACTGTATGACTGTTCATTTTTGTGACAATCTAGAATCCCATCCATCATTAAGGGTATTACCTCATTCAGCAATCGAAATTTGTTTATATAGTAGAAAACTAAATATCTGCAACATCAAAATGAAAATTGCCAATCTCCGAGACATCAGAAGAAGCTGGCTTCTTCACGGAGACCCGCCTGCTGATGGTCTTGAGACTCAATTAGGATTAACGGTTTATCGATCTTGGCAAAGATGTTTGCAATCTGGTTTAGATGCTTATCAAAGACAGTTGCCAGACAATATCTTGAGTGGCCAGATACTCCAAACTCGCATTGAACAGCGCCGAGATTTAATTGCATTAGCAAAACCCACCATGGGCTACCTACATGGCTTAATGTCTGGCAGTGGTGGCGTCATTGTGCTGTCTGATCACCAAGGGGTTATTGTGCACTCGGTCGGAGATGCTGAATTTATCTCCAAAGCTGATCGAGTGCTGTTAAAAACGGGCGCGTCATGGCTTGAAAAACATCGTGGTACAAATGCCATTGGTACAGCCTTATTTGATCGAATGGCAGTATCCGTAAATGGCTCAGAACATTTTTTAGAAAATAATGGATTCCTAAGCTGTACCGCAGCCCCCATCTTTGAGCCTGATGGCAAGATTAGCGGAGTCTTAAATATCTCCACAGATAAAAGTACTCACCACCCTCATACCCTCGGGCTAGTGAAAGCAACTGTCCACTCACTGGAAAAGCAATTATTTTCAGCCAATGAATTTCAATACGCCCTAATTCTAAGGGTGCATAACAGTCCTGAAGGCTTGGGGTCTATAGGCGAAGGAATCGTAGGAGTTGATGAAAGCGGGATCATTCTAGGAATTGATAGGGTTGCTCTATCCCTACTGGAAATGAAGGCGATTGATATTGGAGTAGTCAAGATTCAGCAAATCTTAGACACTTCATTAGAGCAACTCTTCGATAGGGCTAAAAAAGATAGTGCCAAGGTTCATGCATTAAGAATGCATAGCTCTAAATCTTTATTCTTCAGAGCAAGTTTGAGTCAGTCATATGCTTATCACCCCCGGGATTCTGCGGCACCCGACCATAAAGATTTTCCTGAAAATGAGGGTGTAGTTGAATCCGGAGCACTAAAACAACTTTCTAGAATGGCCATTCAAAAAACATTGGAGAAGACTAATGGAAACATTAGTCTTGCGGCCAAATTGTTACGAATCAGCAGAAATACTTTGTATCGCTATTTAAAGTCTCAACCCTAATTACGCCAAAGCGCCGCAGCAGTTCTTATATTTCTTACCGCTACCGCAGGTGCAAGGGTCGTTGCGGCCGACTTTAGGACCGGAGCGCATAGGTGCAGGGGTAATTTCAATTGCCGCACCACGGTCGCCGGTCGAACCAGCTACCTCAATATCTGCATCAGCATGCTGATATTGCACATCTGATAGCTTAGCTAAATCTTCATTCATGGACTCAGAAGCTTCATCCAACTCGCTAGCACTACGTATCTGCACCGTCATGATGCTTTTCACGACATCATTCTTGATGACGTTGAGCAGCTCACCATACAACTCAAATGCTTCACGACGATATTCTTGTTTTGGATCCTTCTGGGCATAGCCACGCAAATGGATACCTTGACGCAAATGATCTAAAGCAGCCAAATGTTCACGCCAATGCGTATCTAAGCTGTAAAGTAAAACAGAGCGCTCAAATCCAGCAAAGGATGCGCGTCCGGAAAGCTCTACTTTTGCATCGTAAGTTTCTTTTGCTGCCTCTAGAACCCGATCAACGATTTGCTCATCGTCCATAGACTCAGCATTTTCAACCCAATTTTTCAGGTCAACCGTTAAACCCCAATCGCTGGCTAATGCATTTTCTAGGCCAACCAAGTCCCATTGCTCTTCCATTGACTCTAAAGGGACGTATGGAGCGCAAATGCTACGTAAGACATCTTCACGCAAATTGGCAATTAAACCACCGACATCAGCACTTTCCAAGACTTCATTTCTAAGGCGATAAGTTTCTTTACGCTGATCGTTGGCGACGTCGTCATATTCCAACAACTGCTTACGAATATCAAAGTTACGGCCTTCAACTTTGCGCTGAGCAGACTCAATAGAGCGAGTAACCATGCCCGCTTCAATCGGCTCGCCATCAGGCATCTTCAGGCGATCCATTACGGCACGTAGACGATCCCCAGCAAAAATACGTAAAAGTGAATCGTCTAAAGAAAGATAAAAACGGGAAGAACCAGGGTCACCCTGGCGGCCAGCTCGTCCACGTAGCTGATTATCAATACGACGACTCTCGTGACGCTCTGTACCAATAATATGTAAACCACCGGAAGCCAAGACTTGATCATGCAAGCTCTGCCACTCGTCCTGCAAAGTCTTAATCTTGGTAGATTTTTCTGCATCCGAAAGAGCGGCATCTGCCTCAATTAAAGAGGATTGCTTGCCAACGTTTCCACCTAAAACAATATCCGTTCCACGGCCTGCCATATTGGTAGCAATGGTGATCATCTTCGGTCTACCAGCCTGAGCAATGATTTCTGCTTCGCGGGCATGCTGCTTCGCATTCAATACTTGGTGTGATAACTGACGCTTATCCAGTAAACCTGCAATTAATTCTGAGTTCTCAATCGAGGTTGTACCAACCAATACAGGTTGGCCACGCTTGAAGCAATCCTCAATATCTTTAATAACTGCATCGTAGCGCTCACGCGCTGTCTTATAGATTTGGTCTTGACGATCTTTTCTTTGACTGATGCGGTTTGGTGGTATCACTACCGTTTCAAGGTTATAAATTTCCTTGAACTCATACGCTTCAGTATCAGCAGTACCAGTCATACCGGCCAACTTGCCGTACATACGGAAGTAATTCTGGAAAGTAATTGTGGCTAGAGTCTGATTCTCATTCTGAATCTGCACACCCTCTTTAGCCTCAACAGCTTGGTGCAAACCATCAGACCAACGACGACCCTGCATTAAGCGGCCTGTGAACTCATCAACAATAATGACTTCACCATTCTGAACAACATACTGTTGATCACGGTTGTACAAGGTATGAGCACGTAATGCCGCATATACGTGATGCATCAAAGTAATATTTTGTGGGGCGTACAAAGAATCGCCATCATTCAAAGCGCGAAGCTCAACTAAAACTGTTTCGGCCTTATCGTGACCGCGCTCAGTTAAATAGACTTGCTGCGACTTTTCATCAACCCAGTAATCGCCTGGCTTTTCAACACCAGTGCCATCTGCTTTTTCTTCGCCAATTTGACGCTCTAAGTAAGCAGGCAATGCATTAATCTTGATGTACAAATCAGTGTGATCCTCGGCCTGACCAGAAATGATCAATGGGGTACGCGCCTCATCAATCAAAATAGAGTCAACCTCGTCAACAATCGCGTAAGCTAGGCCACGCTGAACACGCTGACCCAAGTCTTGCACCATGTTGTCACGGAGGTAATCAAAACCAAACTCATTATTGGTACCGTAGGTGATATCGGCCGCATAAGCCTCTTGCTTAGTCGTATGATCCATCTGGGATAGATTCACACCAACCTTCATACCTAAGAAGTTATAGAGTGTTGACATCCATTCAGCATCGCGCTGAGCTAAGTAATCATTGACAGTAATAACGTGAACACCCTTACCAGTTAGGGCATTTAAATACACAGGAAGCGTAGCAGTTAAGGTCTTACCTTCACCCGTTCCCATTTCAGCAATCTTGCCTTGATGTAATGCAAGGCCACCCATCATCTGCGCATCAAAATGGCGCATCTTCATCACTCTCGAGCTCGCCTCACGAACTACTGCAAAAGCCTCTGGAGCAATGTCATCCAATGACTCACCAGCAGCCAAACGCGACTTGAACTCAGCAGTTTTTGCTTGCAGTGCGGCATCATCCAAAGCTTGCACGCTAGGCTCGAAAGCGCTAACTGTAGCAACCACTTTGCGATACTGTTTTAAGAGGCGGTCGTTACGACTGCCGACCAGGGTTTTAAGAAGACCGATTACCATGGGATATTGAAGTAAATTAAGACCTTGAGTTTATCACCCGCACCCTCTTTTTATATGAACTTTGCCCCTAAACCTATCCGCACGAAAGCCGCCCATGAGTGGTTGGAGTATTTGCGCGACTCTGAAGGCTTAGGCGGCATTTTGGCCAAAACAGAAGATCTGGCCAAACTCAAAATTGCCCTTAAAGCGGCTCTATTTGAGCTGGATTTAGATAACTTAGCCCCCAAAATTGAGGCTGGATGGCGTTCTAGTGGTCGGAATGAGCTATTTTTATTGGTCAATGGGGCAAGTATCGCCACCCGTCTTCAACAAATTTTACCCAGTCTAATCAATGAGTTATCAAAAAAAGGGGTAATTTGCACCAGCATTAAGGTGCGCCTCAAGCCAGTACCACCCACTTGGGAAGTTAAACCCCAAGAGGGACGCCAAGCTGGCCAAAAGCCAACGGGCTTTAATGCCGTAGCAAGAGCTTCTTGGGAATCTTTATTGGAGAAATTAGCGCCGGACTCTGATTTGCGTAAGGCCGTTGAACGTCTTCTTCAAAGCAAGCCCAAATAATCCTAGAAAAAGAGGGGTTGGCTCTCTTTGGAATAGGCTGAGGGGGCTTTATTTTCTGGAAAGCTGCTGATTTCGTAAGAACTAGGGTCTTCCAAAAGCTTGCGCAAAAGCGCGTTATTGAGGGCATGACCTGATTTTTCAGCAACATAGGAGCCTACGATCGGGTGTCCAACTAAATAGAGATCGCCAATAGCGTCCAAAATTTTATGGCGAACAAACTCATCTTCATAACGCAATTCTTCGTTATTGAGAATGCGATGCTCATCGAGAACGATCGCGTTATCTAAACTTCCGCCACGCGCTAATCCCATCTCTCGCAATGCCTCAACTTCATGAGCAAAACCAAAAGTGCGAGCACGTCCAATCTCACTTCGATATGCGTGTTCTGCAAAGTCGACTGCAAAGCGCTGACCGGTCTTATCTACTGCAGGATGCTTAAAATCGATTATGAAATCTAACTTAAAACCAAAGAAAGGCTCAAGGCGTGCGAGCTTATCGCCCTCTTTAACCTCTACCAGTTTTTTAATCACTACAAACTGTCTGGGAGCCTCTTGCTCAGCAATACCAGCCGATTCCATTAAAAACAAAAATGAAGCAGCACTGCCATCCATGATGGGAACTTCTTCGCCATCAAGCTCAATTAATAAATTATCCAGCCCTAGGCCTGCACAAGCTGAGAGCAAATGCTCCACCGTGGAAACACGCACTCCATCCTTTTGAATCACTGAGGCCAAGCGGGTATCGCAAACCGCCAGAGCAGTAGCCGGTACAACCGATTGCTCCGGGGTATCTACACGCACAAATAAGATTCCTGAATTTACCGGCGCAGGCTTGATAGACAAAGTTACCTTGCGCCCCGAGTGCAAGCCAATCCCCACGGTTTTAATCGGAGTGGCGATTGTGCGTTGCTTCATCATGGTTTTATCTAAATTCAGGAATGATTTCTTAAAGCTTCTTCAAAATTGAAGCAGCGTCGCTCACTTCAAACTTGCCAGGTGCTTCACGATCTAAAGTGGTTACTACACCGTCTTCAACAATCATGGCATAGCGATCTGAACGAACACCTAGGCCACGAGCAGTCAAATCCAATTCGAGACCAAGTTTCTTGGTGAACTCGGCACTACCATCACCTAACATACGGATCTTTTTACCAACTTTTTGATCTCGTCCCCAAGCACCCATTACAAATGGGTCATTTACTGAGATGCACCAAATTTCATCAACACCTTTTGCCTTGATTGCATCAAAATGCTCAACATAGCTAGGAACGTGCTTTGCTGAACAGGTCGGTGTAAATGCGCCAGGCAAAGCAAAGATCACAATCTTTTTGCCAGCAGTAAGCTTTTCAACCTCGAATGCGTTTGGGCCAATTGCGCAACCTTCGCTTGCTTCATCTAAAAACTCATAAAGAGTAGCGTTTGGTAATTTTTGTCCGACTGCGATCATAAAGTCTCCAATGAAATAGTTGTCATGAGTATGCCAACGCTAACGCGGGATTCGTCGTCCGGAGGGGCGCCGCGCTGGCATTCTGCACAATCTATTGTATTGAGCAGTGGTTTAGTCTGCTTGCTTACGTAAAAAAGCTGGGATTTCGTAGTAATCAGCCCCTTTATCCAACATGGTTTTTGCCTGTGGTGAGCTATCAGCCCCTAAAGTCGGCGCAGAAGTCGCCTCACGATTAGGGCGAAAAACTCTCGGCAAATCATATTGGCTGTAATCAACACCGCTAGTTGCTGGTTGAGCGGCCATCGAGGGTGCACTACCTGCACCCGTCATTGCCAACCCAGCGCTAGTGCTCAAAGCCGAATCAAGACTTACCTTACTCATTGCTGCTGAAGTACTTGCTGGAGCAAAGCTGTTTAAGTCAGCCATTGTTGGCATCGCATCGTGCGTACCTGTAGCTTGTCTCCAAACCACTTCTGGCTGATGATGTTGGCGTGCTTGTGGATTATTCAAACCAGTCGCTACAACAGTGACACGCAAGGCATCGCCTAAGCTCTCGTCATAAACAGTACCGAAGATCACAGTAGCATCATCTGCAGCATAGCCACGAATCGCCGCCATGACTTCGCGAGTCTCAGACAATTTCAATGAACGACTGGCAGTGATATTAACTAATACGCCACGTGCACCAGACAAATCAACACCTTCGAGTAATGGTGAAGCAACTGCAGCTTCAGCAGCTAAGCGTGCGCGGTCCATGCCGGAAACTGTTGCAGTTCCCATCATTGCCTTGCCTTGTTCGCCCATCACTGTTTTCACATCCTCAAAGTCGACGTTGATCAAACCTTGTACATTGATAATTTCTGCGATACCTGAAACAGCGTTATGCAATACGTCATCAGCGCATGCGAATGCCTTATCAAACTCAGCATCTTCACCCATCACTTCAAAGAGTTTCTCATTAAGAACCACGATCAATGAATCTACATATGACTCAAGCTCAGAAGCTCCGTTTTCAGCGACCTTCAGACGCTTCACGCCCTCAAAGTCAAATGGCTTGCTAATAACACCAACAGTCAAAATACCCATCTCTTTAGCAACTTGAGCAACGATTGGTGCTGCACCAGTACCCGTACCACCACCCATACCAGCAGTGATGAATACCATATGCGCACCCTGCAATGTATCTGCAATACGTGCACGCGCTTCTTCAGCAGAAGCTGCTCCGATTTCAGGTTTTGCACCAGCACCGAGTCCGCTAGAGCCTAGTTGCAAATTCACAGATGCTTCAGAACGCTGTAAAGCGCCAGCATCGGTGTTCATGCAAATAAACTCTACGCCATTAACACCGCGACGAATCATGTGCTGAACTGCATTACCACCTGCA
>NZ_NCFJ01000188.1:0-4399 GCF_002281105.1 Polynucleobacter sp. 35-46-11 | reverse complement strand
ATACCAGAATTTGCCTTGACAGCAATTCGAACCTCTTCAACGTAAAGAGTATTAGCAAAACCAACATCCCTTGCTCGCGCAGTGTTGTTGGTTGTTGTGCCACACTCAATGTCTACCGTGCCGTTTTGAACCAGGGGCACACGATTCTGCGATGTAACGGGTTGATAATTAATACGTAAGGCACTCAAGCCCAGCTTATCTTTGATATCAGCCAAAATCATGCGGCAAATCTCGACGTGGTAGCCATCAAAGCGGCTATCGCCAGTGGTATACGACATAGGAATGGACGATTCACGCACACCCATGGTTACCGCACCAGTAGATTGAATTTTATCCATCGTCTGGCTTGCGGCATAAGCATTTACAGCGCCAAAGAACAATGTCGAAACGATTAAACAATTAGCGCTTAGTTTTTTGCTTTTCACGAATATCTCCCATTATCAATAAACATATAAATTTCAGTGCCAGTATATTCACAGATATCAAAATTAATAGTGCAAATATCCCCGAAAAGGGCAAAAAAGAAAGGGGGAAATTATAAGAGGTGGCCTGCCCAGCACGATTCGAACGTGCGACCTACGCCTTAGAAGCTTAAAAAATGATATAAATCAATAGCAGAAACAATGACTTAAGCCTTGCTAGATCAGGTGTGGCATACGCACCGAGAGTCGTGGAATCACGTGGAATTGATTGGTTTTGATATGGCATCTACAGATTAGGGGCTACTTTGACCAATTGCAAGTGTCGTGTTTCGAGACGGTTGGCCACTCGATTTCTGATGCACCTTCAAGCATCAAGAGACCCTCACTAGCAATAGTGGGGGTGTTGTCTTTATAGGCTGGTGAAATGTAGTGACTGTTTGGAACAATGCGGAAGTTAATGCAAGTTTCGAGTGGGGATGGAAGGCGCTGGGTTACCGTGAGCAACCTAAATAACTTGCGAAACCGGACACTTGTTAGCTTAATTTCAGAATTGCGTTTGGGCGACCTAAATTATTTACTATCGGTTTACCCGACAGCGCAGCACCAGGGCTGAGATAGAGTGTTGCTTAACATAAAGCAGACCTTTGCCTTACTTACCGATGGCAGGCTCAAAACGACCTAAAGTAGTCATCCACCATAGGTTGGCAATTGGACTGAGACACGCAAACCAGAATTACTCTTTTCATCGCTAAATGCCAAGTCCACCTGTGCGCCAAGTTTTTCAGCGATTGCCCTCACGATTGCAAGCCCTAAACCAGATCCACCTTGATTTGTACCCAAGCTACGATAAAACGGTTCAAATACCCGATCCCGCTCTTGGAGAGCGATACCAGGACCGGTATCGCACACACTAATAATTGCATGACTATCTTTTTTGCAAACCTTAAGATCGATTCGACCATGATCCGGTGTGTAGCGAATTGCATTTTCTACTAAATTCTTGAGAAGAGTAAATAAATCTAGCTCGCTAGCCCATGTAAATACATCCTCCGACTCTTCAACACCAATATCTAAAAACTTAGCCTCAGCAATTGGCATAAGTTCTTCTAAAACATGGCGAAATACTGCCTGGATAGAAACGGCATTTTCTGGGCTAACTTTTGAAGATTGTGCTTTTGCCAAAGTAAGCAGTTGTTCAAGTAAATCTCGATTACGGTTTATTCCTTGCCGTAATACGCCAATCCTTTCCTGAGCCTCAGGTGACATTTGAACTTGGGCTATGCGCTCTGCTTGCAAAGATAATGCAGTCAGTGGTGAGCGCATTTCATGAGCGGCGTCGGCAATAAAACGTCTTTGTAACAGCATAGATTGACTCACTCGCCCTAACAAGCGATTTATAGCAACTACAAAGGGTCTCAGTTCTGTTGGTAAATTAACCTCTTCTATTGAGTGCAGATGTTGCTCAGTACGACGATCAATGTCATTTGCAAGATTTTTAATAGGCTGGAATATCTTTTGCACAAGATAGGCCACGATAAATAAGAGGACAGGAAGCATAAGTAGAAATGGCATTACTGTTCGCAATGCGCTGTCGCGGGCGATTTCATCTCTGAAGCTTATGGGTTGGGATATTGCAATACGCTCACCACCATCTAGAGTCCTAAGAATAGCGCGATATTCTTTCCCATCAATTTTTATGCTCTGTAGGCCATCAGGTAAAGAAGCTGATATGTTGAGTAATCCAGGCGCATTGCCAAGCTGCTGAATAATAATGTGTGATTCAGCGTCACCTATCTTGTCATGCCTGCCATAATTTAATACGTCTAATGACAATGGTTTCTGGGTAATGAAGCTGGAAACCTGTCGCAGCAGGTCATCTTGAAGTTCATGCGCCTCATCATAGGCTGACTTGAACGCAACAATGCCTGCCATTAAAGCAAACCCTAAAATACAAATCGCTATGCTGAAAGATATTTTAAATTGCAGGGAATCGGTTAAACGTTTTTTGAAACCATCCATCCTAGCCCCCTTACATTCTTAATATGCTCGGCACCAAGCTTACGTCGCAAGGCATGGATCAAAAACTCTACAGCATTACTCTCAACCTCTTGACCCCATGCATATATACGATCTTCCAAATCACCTCGAGACAAAATGACACCAGGGCGAGATAACAGGGCCTGAAGTAAAGAAAATTCTTTTGAAGATAGTTGAGCGCTCTTGCCATCCGCAGTAGAGGCCTCATTGGTAGCTAGATCTAAAGAAATAACCCCATTACTAATTACGGAAACTGGATTACCATCTTTTCGACGAATCACAGCACGCATACGAGCCATCAGCTCAGCCATATCAAATGGCTTGACGATGTAGTCATCCGCACCACCATCTAGGCCACGCAATCGATCTTCTAGGTCATCGCGGGCGGTAATAATAAGTATAGGTATTGGATTATTGCTAGCACGAATACTCCCAAGAATATCTAAGCCATCTTTGCCTGGCAATCCCAAATCTAGGAGGATGACATCGTAGTGCTGACAAGCCAATGTAGTCAGAGCAGTTTGGCCATTTTGAACCCAGTCAACCGCATATGCACCATCTTCTAATGTGCCTTGAATTGCGGGGCCAATCATTAAGTCATCTTCAACGAGCAAAACCCGCACCACCTTCTCCTAATTTAGAAAAAATACATCAATGGGCTTTTTGAGCGGCACGATGTTGAAACATAAAAAGACAAACCAGTATGAACCCCATTAAAACAGCTGAGGCGCTATAGCGACTGAGCGCTAAGCCACCTGCAGCTAAAGGCTTATCTAAATAATCACCTACAACGGCACCTAAAGGTCTTGTCAAAATAAAAGCCATCCAAAATAAAGCAGTTTTAGAAATCTTAGTACGAAAGTGCAGCATCACTAATAGTCCTAGTAGTCCACTATACACAAGAGCGCTGCCGGCATAACCAAGACCTGCCGTATCGGCTGACCAATCACCCAGAGCCGTTCCCAACGTTTGTGAAAACATAATAGTGACCCAGTAAAAAATTTCAGCCTTAGGTGATAAGATACTTTGTACAGATATCGATCCAAGTGTGCGATGCCATAGAGTTAAAGAAGCTGCGAGCAACGTTATCAGAATGGTAACGCCACCTGCATAACCAATTCCTAATGAGCGATCTACAAAATCAGCCAAGGTAGTCCCTACTGTAGTCGTGGCAATAATCGTAATCCAATACAGCATAGGATGAAATTGCTTGGCTTTAATTTGAGCGGCTACAGCAAGTGCAAAGATAGCAGCAAAAATTCCAGTACCAGCAAGATACCCAAAGCCCATCGACATCGATAGAGCATCTCCTCCCGTTTCACCCAGCGTCGTAGCAGCAATTTTAATAATCCAAAATAGTAGAGTTACCTCTGGGACTTTTGTGAATGACTGCTCGGTAGTAACAGAGAAGAGCTCCGACCTCATTTCTTTCCTTGCATTGAGTTCATCTTTTGTAGCAAATCAGACAGCGTCGCCCTACACTCGGAAGCATTCGGGTTATTTGCTCTTAGTGCACTTAAGGAGTGGTCAATGGCCTTGTCGATCACGTGCCAATCATCAGCTGCTCTTGGCTTTAAACCAGCCTCCGCAGAATCCCATGCAACTTCTAAATCTTTAATACGGCTCTTTGCGCCCTGCAAATCATTTTTATCAACCAAAATTTGAACATCATTAGTAATAGTGATAAAAGGCGATAAATCGCCCAAATTAGATGCCGTAGTCTGAATAGATGAAGCAGTATTTTGCGCAGTACCTTGATCGGATGACTTTGAACAACCAACAAAAATGAACAATCCAAAAATAGATAAGAGGGATATAGATAAAATGCTTAGAGGCCGCGGTATTGATTTAATAGAATAGGTCATAATTTTTCCTTAGTGATTTAGAAATTAACGTTTAATTCTTTGAGACTGCTTCTTGCTCATATTCAGTTGTGCAGC
>NZ_NCFJ01000187.1:0-4403 GCF_002281105.1 Polynucleobacter sp. 35-46-11 | reverse complement strand
CCTAGCCCGCATGGGCATTACCTGTGTTGGCGCACGGGGGCGATGGACCGCTGGGAGTGTGCGGCGTTTGCGGATTGGTTAAAGAAGGCTCAGAGAGTAATTTACGAGTCAGTTATGCAGTGGCCTCTCAAAATCTCGCGCGTGCACAGGTGCTGGCTAATTTAGATGCATTCTTAGAGCTGGCCTTAAATCAAGACGGTGGTCGCTATCCAAGCTTGAGTCGCTTTATCGAAGAGATTAATGCGATGCGCCGAGGCGATGATGACGAGACTCCGGATGAGGGTGATGTAGAGGCTGAGCTTGATGACGACATTGGTGAAGTAGATCTCGACAGCGAGATGTCCGAGGAAGATCAGCACAAGCGCGTGCGCTTAATGACAATTCATGGGGTCAAGGGCTTAGAGGCTCCATTTGTCATCATGCTCGATGCTAACCATACGGAGTGGAGGGCACCTAATCGCGGCGTACTGCTCGATTGGTCGCCAGACGAGACTAGTCCAAGCCATCTTTCTTTGTATACCGCAAAATCTTTGACGGAGAAGCGGGCGGCAATCTATGAAAAAGAGAATGAAGTCAGTGAGAATGAAAATTGGAACGTCCTCTATGTAGCGATGACTCGTGCACAGCAAGGTTTATGGATTAGCGGTGTTCAATCTCATATTAAAGATGGTATTAGCCAAAAATCTTGGTATGGCAGAGCGCTTGCGGCAGGCATGGAGACAGTGGATGTGACCCAGTTGGGTGAGCTGCCGCTTCAAGGTCAGGAGAGGCTTGATTCCAGCGGTAGCGAACCATTCCAAATAAATCATTTTCAATTGTCATGGGAGGCGGCTAAACAAGCCCATCAAGAAACCATTGCCAATATTGAAAGCGGTGCACTAGCTATAACTGAAAAGGCAAGAGAGCAAGCGCAATCGGTAGAGCAACCCGACCCAGAAATTTTGGAAGAGGGTACCCATTTCCATAAACTGCTGGAATTCTTAACTGCGCACTCAGGTAGTCAAATAACCAGCCCAATGCCAAGCGAGCAAGAGCTCATGAATTGGTTAAGCATTGATCAAGAGCACGCCAAAAAACTGATGGAGCGCGTGCAGATAGTGATGGATGCGCCCAAACTGAAACCTTACCTCACAGAAAATCAGTGGGTACAGGCTTGGAATGAAATTGATGTTGTTAGTCTAGAGGGCAAAAGCTTTCGCTTAGATCGCCTAGTGGAGTTTGATGATCACTTAGCTATCCTCGATTACAAGCTCACAATCCCAGAGGTGGGTAGTGAGGCATATAACAAGTACAGCGCACAACTCAATAACTACAAACAAGAGTTAGGCAGAATTCGGCCGGATAAGCCGGCTAAGGCCTACTTAATCTCTGCTTGGGGTGAGATCGCCGAGATATCTTAGGGTGTCCAGCCCTTTTGATCTTTGGATTTTGCTAGTTTTACCCATGCATCTTGCTGTCTTCAATTAGACTTACTCCTTCGATAAAATATTTACTAAAATTAATACCATTACTTAGAAGAGTTTGGCGCAATGACAGAAGGTTTAGTAATAGGATCACTGTTGGTATTGGGCGGCCTAGTGGTGCGCTATATGCAAAAGCACCCCTTTTATCGCTATAAAACCCAAAAATACAAAGAGCGCTATCAATCTAAATTGCATGACGCTCTAGAGCATAGAAGTGATAGTTCTGGTGCATATTGGTTCTCGCGTGCCATCGCAGACTATATCTTTGATTTTGGGCAGCGCACCTACCATGACTACCATGTAGAACAATATGAAAAGCGCGCTGAGTCAGAAATCCCTCATCTTTACCATCTGCGCATTGAAGAGCCGAGCACCTTGTGTCAACACCTAGTCGAGCGGGCAGTGGAGATGAAGGTTCCAGCCACCGTTTTTGGTATGCATATGCGCGTTTTATGGAGGGGCTACTTGGTGCCAGTAGGCCGAATCACCCCTAAAAATATCCAGAGCATTCCGGGTTCTGCAGCCTATTACGCGGAGTTAAGTAATTTGCCGGCCTCAAAAGAAGATGTGCAGCGCTTTATGGAAAAGACCGAGGAGTCGTAGTCAAGCTGCAGGCTTCAAACAACCAAACTGTCTGACAGAGATTTGTCTTGCGAGTCTTTAAAGGACGAATTTAAGCGAGCTGAGGAAGCTAAAAAAGAAGCTGAGGATGTAAAAGGTGTGACGGGCACGAATACCGCGGCCGCAATTTTCTTCCCTATTGGCATTATTGCCACCTACAGTAATGCCAACGAAGCTATTGCAGCAGCCGATGCAAGAATGTCAAGATTGGCTGATCTAATGGATAAGAAAAATTGCAAATAGATCTTGGCTTATCAAGAAATATCAAAACCACCTTCGGGTGGTTTTTATTTGCTTAGCCTTCCTGGGCTGCGGATGAATTTGCATTCTTGATGCCCCTAAAAGGGGTAAAAACCACGTTTTTGGAAAAATAATGCCTGGGTATTGAAATACTGTATGGATATACAGTATATTAGAACCTATGGCACTAATCGCACTTCCACAAAGCTCCTCAGAAAGCACTCTAACCCAGGCTCCACAAGCCTTGGCGGCAAATGGCGCCTATGAGTTCAAGCTCCTGAGTCACCGTATTTCAGCGGGATTTCCGAGTCCGGCGGCTGATTATGCTGAGGAAGGCCTCGATTTAAACCACTATTTAGTCCAAAACAAACCAGCCACTTTCATGTTCACCGTTAAGGGTGATTCGATGATGGGTGCAGGTATTTGTGACGGCGATAAGGTAGTGGTTGATAAAGCCCTCAAGCCAAAACACAAAGACATCGTGGTTGCCGTGGTTGATGACGAGTACACCATCAAGCGGCTCTATCAATTGCGTGGCAAGACCGAGCTCCAGCCAGAGAACCCCAATTACGAGCCCATTACATTTAACGAGAACAGCGAACTCCAAATCTGGGGTGTAGTGGTTGGGGTAGTACGCAAATACAGCCACGCTAGTAGCAGAAATGGTAAATCTATATGAGCGCTATTCATCAAGCTGGCAAAACCAATCAACTCTTCGCGCTGGTCGACGTGAACAACTTCTATGTATCTTGTGAGCGTGTATTTGCCCCCAAGCTGGAAGATGTACCAATGGTCGTTCTCTCGAATAACGATGGTTGCGCCGTAGCGCGTAGCGCTGAAGTCAAGGCGCTCGGTGTAAAGATGGGTACGCCCTGGTTTCAGATGAAAGACTTAGCCAAGCAACATGGTATTCAAGCGTATTCATCTAACTACACCTTGTATGGTGATATGAGCGGCAGGGTAGTAGAAGTATTAAGAAAGTTCACACCCAATTTAGAGGTCTACAGTATTGACGAGAGCTTTCTGCAAATCGAGACAGTGCTCAAGCAATATGCTGACCCGACTAGCTTAGGCCAAATCATGAAGCAAGATGTTAAAGATACTACTGGCCTGCCCGTATGTGTCGGCATTGGTGCTAGCAAGACGCTTGCTAAGTTGGCAAATCATTTTGCTAAAAAGAATCCCCAGTTTGCTGGCGTATGTGACATCAGTTCCATGCCTAAAGAGGTCCTCTATCAATGGATGGCCGAGACAGCGGTAGGTGAGGTGTGGGGTATTGGTGGCAAGACTGCCAAGAAACTCAAAGAGCTCAAGATCAACAGCGTATTTGATTTAGTGCAAATATCACCGCAAGCTATGCGTCAACAGTTTGGTGTTGTGATCGAGCGCATTTGCTATGAGTTGCGCGGAGTCTCTTGCCTTCAACTGGAGGAAGTGGCGCCAGCTAAACAACAGATTATTTCTTCAAGAAGTTTTGGTAAGCCAGTCACTTCAATGGAAGAGTTAGCTGAGTCAGTTGCTACACATGCCGCAAGAGGTGCTGAGAAGCTGAGAAGTCAGAAGTCAGTGACGGGCGCGCTCACCATCTTTGTACAAACTAATCCACATAAGCCATTTGAGCCACAACACCATCAAAGTATCACCGTTGTTCTGAGTGATCCTAGCGACAACACCTTAACCTTGACTAGCGCTGCATTAAAAGGTTTGAAACAAATCTACAAAGCTGGCTTTAAGTATAAGAAGGCTGGGGTGATCCTCAATCTCCTGGCTGATAAACCTACGATGCAGCAATCGCTATTTGATGACATGGAAGTGAAAGGCAAGTCTGCTGGACTCATGAAGGCTATGGATTCAATCAATAGTCGCTTTGGTAATGCCGCTATCAAAACTGCTGCATCTGGAACTAAGCAAGACTGGCAAATGAGATCAAGTAACCGATCACCGAACTACACCACGCAGTGGGATGAGCTACCGGTAGTGCGTTAAAGAACTAGACAAATGATAAGCAAAAGAGCGATGAAAAAAATGAAGAAAAACAACAAATAAGGAAGTGAATTTTACTAGCTCATTTCATGAGCT
>NZ_NCFJ01000014.1:0-25361 GCF_002281105.1 Polynucleobacter sp. 35-46-11 | reverse complement strand
AGGTCACTTTGCGGTCTAACTGACCTAAATTTTCTATCTGCACAGCCATTCTCGTCTCTTAATTGAAAATCAGAATATGTGAAGCCCAAGCCAAGTAGCTATCTTGTGGTGCGAGGAGGGGGACTCGAACCCCCACACCATTGCTGGCGTCAGGACCTAAACCTGGTGCGTCTACCAATTTCGCCATCCTCGCGCGAATTCCGCAAACACTACCGAGCTGAAGCTTCACTCTAAAGACCGTAATTCTACAATGCTTAGCGGTTTTGGAGGATATTTAGACCATATAGAGCAAAGCCACAGCATGGACCGCAATGCCCTCGCCTCGCCCTAAATGACCAAGTGATTCATTCGTTTTGGCCTTGAGGTTGACATGGCTTGGTGTAACCGCTAAATCTGCTGCGATATTACGGACCATATCCGGTAAAAAAGTGGCTAATTTGGGACTTTGACAAATAATCGTTGCATCCACATTCCCGACATGAAAACCAGCTGCCTGAACCTTTTGAAGGGCAGCTCTGAGCAAAATACGGCTATCCATATCCTTAAACTGGGGATCTGTATCCGGAAATAACTGGCCAATATCATTCAAGCCCGCAGCTCCCAGTAGCGCATCGGTTAAAGCATGCAATAAAGCATCTGCATCGGAATGACCCAGCAGGCCTTTATCGTTGGGAATGTGAATGCCGCCCAAGATTAGTTTGCGATCCTCAACAAGGGCATGGACGTCATAACCCTGGCCAATGCGAAATTGGGGGATATGTGACATATTTGAGGTCATAAGGCGGTCTTTTTCTGATCTTGATAAAGCAGAATGGTTTGCATTAAATCCCAATCGGCTGGGTGAGTTACCTTGAAGTTTCGCGTTGCGCCCTCTATCAGTAAAGGGTTAGAGCCTGAGAGCTCCATAGCGCTAGCCTCGTCCGTAATATCCGCCTCTAGACGGATTCCCTCTTCAATTGCATCATGCAGGCGCTTTAAACCAAACATCTGGGGTGTTTGAGCCTTCCATAGATGATCTCGAGAAATGGTCTTCATCGCCCTATTGGGATTGCCAGCAATAGCAGAGTTAGCATCGGTCATTTTCAGGGTGTCGGCCAATGGCATTGCCAAGAGGCCGCCCTCACCCGCTTGAGTCACAGCATGTATCAATTTTTGAATCAGCTCTGGAGAGATTCCAGGTCGGGCTGCGTCATGGACCAGGACCCAATCAGTTTCTGGAATACCAGCTTTGAGCATGCCTGCCAGAGTATTTCTGACGGTTTCTTGTCGAGTTTGGCCGCCGCTCGCAAGAAATTGAATGGAGGCAGATTTGCTGGAAAACTTATTTAAGATGGGATTGTCGATAAAGCTAGGACTGACGCCAACCCAAATCGAAGCAATTTCTGGGGTCTCAACAAATGCCTCTAAAGCATAGGAAAGCATCGGCTTACCCGCCAATTCCTGAAACTGCTTTGGCAAAAGTCCACCAAGTCTTGATCCCGTGCCTGCCGTTGGCAATAAGGCGTGACATTGAACTGAAGACTGTGAAGATTGATTTCCAAGGCGCATGCCTGATTCTATAATGAGCGCAGATGTCTGATGCATTAAAACTAGCGCCCCCCATACCTGCACCCCGGGCTGGGCAGCGCTTTACCTTTTCTGGCCTAGTCGGGTCTTCTGATGCCGCATTAATCGCCCAATCTGCGCTGCGCTATCGATCTGAGTTCTCGGTCATGGTCATCTTTTGTGCTCAGGCGCAAGAAGCCCAGCGCCTATTAGAGGAAATCCCCGCTTTTGCTCCGCAGCTCAAGACGCGACTGCTACCCGATTGGGAAATTCTGCCGTATGACCATTTCTCACCACATCAAGATTTGGTCTCAGAACGTCTGGCAACGCTTTATGAATTACTGAACGGTAGTTGCGACATTGTCTTGGTGCCGATTACCACTGCACTGCAAAAATTAGGACCGCCAAACTTCTTATCAGGTCATACCTTCTTTTTTAGGCAAGGTGACAAGCTCAATGAAGCGGCTCTAAAGCTTCAATTGCAACAGGCTGGTTACGACCCCGTTAGCTCAGTAATGCGCCCCGGCGAATACAGTATTCGTGGTGGCTTGATTGACTTGTTTCCGATGGGCTCCAGCCTACCGTATCGACTGGATCTTTTTGGCGATGAGATTGAACAAATTCGGGCTTTTGATCCCGATACCCAACGAAGCCTTTATCCAGTTAAAGAAGTTCGCCTATTGCCGGGCCATGAGTTTCCATTTGATGATGCTTCACGTACCGCCTTTCGCGGTAGGTGGCGCGAAGTATTTGAGGGTGACCCAACCCGTTGCTCAATTTATAAAGATGCCAACCTCGGTATTCCTAGCGCTGGTATCGAATCCTATTTGCCGCTCTTCTTTGAAGAGTCATCGACGGTCTTTGATTATTTCCCCCGCTCAGGAGATCCTGTTTGGCTAGTCAGCATTGGTGATATTGAGGAATCTATTAAGGGCTTTTGGAAAGACACGATCTCTAGATATGAATTCTTAAAGCACGATCTTGATCGCCCCATTCTTCCGCCAGCAGAGTTATTTCTGGATGTGGATCAATTCTTTACGGCAGTCAAACCCAATGCTCGTCTGGCATTGGATAAAGAGCCTGATAAAGAAGCAAAAGAAGCCCCACAATTTTTAGCTGTGCCCGATTTGGCAGTGCATCGCCGTGATGCTGATCCGATTAATCGCTTGCGTGCATTAGTCTCAAAAGAAAAAGTTCGCATACTCATTTGTAGCGATAGCAATGGTCGTAAAGAATCCATTCGCCAACTTTTTGAAGAGAGTAATTCAGTTGCTGGCCAGAATGGCAAACCACTCTACCCATTAAAGCCAGAAGGTTTTGAAGGTGTTGCTGATTTTATTAAGAGTGATGAGCTATTTGGCCTGGTCACGGCGCAACTCTTTAATGGATTTACCTGGCCATCCGAAAACCTCATCGTTGTTACCGAGGCAGAACTCTTTACCACTACCGCCCGTCAAAGGCGGAAAGGCAAAGATAGCGAGAGCGCTGATCCAGACATGCTCTTCAAAGATTTGTCTGAGCTTAAGATTGGCGATCCCGTTGTTCACTCTGATCATGGCATTGGTCGCTATCAAGGTTTAGTACTTCTGAATTTAGCGCCGCCAAAAGAAGAACCCATTTTTGAAGAGTTCTTGCACTTGGTCTACGCCAAAGATGCCACTCTTTACGTGCCAGTTCAGCAGTTGCAGATGGTGACGCGTTACGCAGGCTCGGATCCTGACTCAGCACCATTGCATCAATTAGGTTCTGGTCAGTGGGATAAAGCGAGACGTAAAGCTGCTCAACAAATTCGTGATACTGCTGCAGAGCTATTAAGTCTGTATGCAGCCAGAGCAATTCGTAAAGGTCATGCCTTTGAATTCTCCGCTCATGATTATGCTGCTTTTGCAGAAAGCTTTGGCTTTGAGGAAACGCCGGATCAAGCTAACGCCATTGCCGCAGTGATTGGCGATATGACTAGTGGCACACCGATGGATAGACTGGTGTGTGGAGATGTGGGTTTTGGTAAAACTGAGGTTGCTCTACGCGCCAGCTTTGTTGCAGTGATGGGCGGTAAGCAAGTGGCCATTTTGGCCCCAACCACCCTGCTCGCTGAACAACATGTCGCCACCTGGAAAGATCGCTTTGCAGATTGGCCCGTGCGTATTGTTGAGCTGTCACGTTTTAAAACTACTAAAGAAATTAATGCAGCACTAGAAGCAATTGCTAAAGGTGAGGCTGACATCATTATTGGTACACATAAGTTGCTATCAAAAGAAACACAGTTCGCTAATTTAGGATTGGTGATTGTGGATGAAGAGCATCGCTTTGGTGTGCGACAAAAAGATGCGCTCAAAGCATTACGTGTTGAGGTCGATATTCTGACTTTGACTGCCACCCCCATTCCAAGAACTCTCGGTATGGCTATGGAGGGCTTGCGTGAGTTCTCCATCATTGCTACCGCGCCACAAAAACGCCTAGCCATTAAAACTTTTGTACGACGCGAGGGTGATGGCGTTATTCGCGAAGCAGTCCTTCGTGAGATTAAGCGGGGTGGGCAGGTTTACTTCCTGCATAACGAAGTTGAAACGATTCAGAACCGTAAACATGCATTACAAGAACTTATTCCAGAAGCAAGTATTAGCGTAGCGCACGGCCAAATGCACGAGCGTGAATTGGAATCGGTCATGCGTGAGTTTGTGACTCAACGCACCAATATCCTGTTGTGTACCACCATTATCGAAACGGGTATTGACGTTCCAACTGCCAACACCATCATCATGCATCGTGCGGATAAGTTTGGCTTGGCGCAATTGCATCAGTTACGTGGTCGCGTTGGTCGATCCCACCACCAGGCTTATGCCTACTTGCTTGTGCCAGACCCTGAGGTGCTTAGTAAGCAAGCTCAACTGCGTTTAAATGCGATTCAAGCCATGGAAGAACTGGGCTCTGGTTTTTATTTGGCGATGCATGATTTAGAAATTCGTGGTGCCGGCGAAGTCTTAGGCGATAAACAATCTGGGGAAATCCACGAGATTGGATTTCAGCTTTATACCGAGATGCTCAATCGCGCCGTCAAATCTCTGCGCAGCGGCAAAGAGCCAGACTTGCTTTCTCCACTTCAGGCCACTACTGATGTGAATTTGGGTGTGCCCGCCCTCTTTCCAAATGACTATTGCCCTGATGTACATGAGAGACTCTCCATGTACAAGCGCTTTGCAGGTACAAACGACTTCTCTGAACTCATGGGCTTGCGTGAAGAGCTTGTTGATCGCTATGGGGAATTGCCTGACCAGGCTAAATCTCTATATGAAACCCATCGCTTGCGCCTGGAAATGGAAGGCTTTGGCATTAAAAAGATTGATGCCAGCCCAACGTCAATTCAAATTCAATTCATCCCAAATCCTCCGATTGATCCGATGAAAATCATTCAATTGATTCAGTCGTCAAAGTACATCCAACTCAATGGGCAAGATAAGTTAAAAATTCTCCCCCAAAAAGAGAAAGATTTTGAGAAGCTAGAGCAACGCCTAGACCATATTAGAAGAATTCTCAGAAGCCTGAATGAATCTGCCATGCTCAATACTGCTCAAGTCAATTAATTTTTTATCGCCTACCAACTATGTCTAGCCACCTTACACTTGTAGCCCTTGCAAATACTCCCATCCCTGCAGAATTAAACACTGCGTTTATTGAGCATGCAAAAGTCTTGGGGATGGATATTTCTAAGTACGATAAAGAAAAAGCTGATTCAAAATATTTCACTGCACGCTGGATTTGCTCGCAGGACCTGTTGCCTGAAGCAAGAGTTGCTATGCGCGATATTGCCGCTGCCCATGAAGCAGATTTGGCTTTTCTATCACCAGGATTTAACGCGGATGAAGTGAAGGTGTTGGCGATGGACATGGACTCCACCCTGATTAATATTGAGTGTATTGATGAGATTGCAGATTTCACAGGAAAGAAAGCTGCAGTTTCAGAAATTACGGAAGCCACTATGCGTGGTGAGATTAAAGACTTTAAAGAAAGCTTGCGCAGACGCGTAGCCCTTCTAGAGGGTGTTTCTGCCGATGTATTGGATTCAGTTTACAAAGAGCGTTTACGACCAAATCCTGGCGCCGCTGAATTGCTTACTGGTGCAAATACAAGTGGACTTTATACATTGCTTGTTTCTGGTGGCTTTACCTTTTTTACCGAAAAGCTACGGAAGGAGTTGGGCTTTAAGCAAACCCAAGCAAATACTTTAGAAATCGTCGACGGCAAACTTACGGGTAAAGTTATTGGCGATATCGTTGATGGCGCAGCTAAAAATGCTTTTCTAGAGCAAGCCTGCCTTCTGATGAATTGCCATAAAAAGAACTCCATCACCATGGGCGACGGATCCAACGATATACCGATGATGCTTGGCTCTGGCATCAGTGTTGCCTACAAAGCAAAACCCATCGTCAAAGAAAAAGCCGACGCGGCTTTTGACCGAGTCGGCTTAGATGCTGCCTTACTACTGATTGCCTAGCTCACTTAAAGTCAGGCGCGAGCAGTAAATAAGCGCTAATTAGAGGCGCTCAAAAATAGTAGCAATGCCTTGTCCACCACCAATACACATCGTTACCAAAGCATATTTACCTTGAACGCGATGTAACTCGTGAATCGCTTTGGTAGCAATTGCGGCACCAGAGCAACCGATTGGATGACCTAATGCAATGGCTCCACCGTTTACGTTGGTCTTGGCTGGATCTAAGCCCAAAGCTTTAGTAACTGCCAAGGCTTGTGCAGCGAACGCTTCATTGGATTCGATTACATCGATTTGATCTAATTTCAAGCCAGCGCGCTCCAGAGCGATCTTCGTTGCAGGGATTGGACCTTCACCCATAATGTGGTTAGGTACGCCAGCAATAGCGTAAGAAACTAAGCGAGCGATTGGCTTATGACCGGCCTTCTTAGCTGCCTCAGCTTCAGCCAATACAAAGAATGCAGCTCCGTCATTAATGCCGGATGCATTACCCGCAGTAACGCTACCACCCTCTTTTTTAAAGACCGCTTTCATCTTCGCCAAAGTTTCCATTGTGGTGTCTGGTTTGCAATGCTCGTCCGTATCAAACACTACATCACCCTTGCGAGTTTTGATCGTGATTGGAACGATTTGAGATTTGAAGCGCCCCTCTTTGATTGCATGTGCAGCACGACGATGTGACTCCACTGCAAGAGCGTCCTGCTCTTCGCGAGTAAGCTTCCATTTCTCAACGAGGTTCTCTGCAGTAACACCCATGTGACCAACGCCAAATGGATCAGTCAATACAGACACCATCAAGTCAATCATTTTGGTATCACCCATACGCGCACCGCTGCGCATTGCTGGGGAACCATACATGCCTCGAGACATCACCTCAACACCACCGCCGATACCGTAATCACAATCGCCCAACATAATTTGTTGAGCAGTCGTCACGATCGCTTGCAAGCCAGAGCTGCATAAACGATTCAGGGCCATCGCAACAGATTCCATTGGGAGACCAGCTTGAATAGAGGCAACACGAGCTACATAGGCATAACGGTTATCAGTAGGAATGGTGTTGCCTACAGTAATGTAATTAATTAAGGCTGGATCTACCCCAGAGCGAGCCACCGCTTCTTTCATCACAATACCACCGAGCTCAGATGGCTCAAGGCTACTCAGTGATCCATTAAAAGTACCAATTGCTGAACGTACAGCGCTTAAAACGACGACATCACGACTCATATCAATCCCCCTTACGGTGCCAAATTAGGCAAAATATTGACCCCAATAATAGGCCAAAACACTATTTTTATTCTAATAGTCAAGTTTCGGCTATTAGGTCATGCCCTTGGGAGCTAATAACTGTTGCCTTGATAATCTCACCAGCGCGATAGCGCTTTGAAGGCTTGCTTGGAGGTAAAACCCTTACCAAACCATCAATTTCAGGGGCATCGCCAATAGCTCTACCAATTCCACCGGAATCATCCACGCGATCAATAATGACCTGAACCCTCTTGCCTATTTTTTTAGCAAGTCGCTTGATTGAGATTTCTTCGGCCTTGGCCATAAAACGAGCCCGGCGATCTTCACGCACTTCATCGGGCACGGGATTATCCAAAGCATTGGCAGTAGCGCCATCAACTGGCGAATAAGCAAAACAGCCGGCACGATCAATTTGCGCTTCATCCAAGAAATTCAAAAGATATTCAAACTCTTCTTCTGTTTCACCAGGGAAACCAGCAATAAAGGTGCTTCGAATCACCAAGTCAGGACAAGCTGCACGCCATGCCTGAATGCGCTCGATATTCTTTTCTCCGCTGGCGGGACGCTTCATGCGTTTGAGTACATCTGGATGGGCGTGTTGCAAAGGAATATCTAGATAAGGAAGTACGCCGTAGCCATGATCGGCAAATTCCGCCATTAAAGGCAGAACATCATCGACGTGGGGATAAGGATAAACATAGTGGAGGCGAACCCAAGCTTGATGCTCTCTCGCAATCTGATTTAAGGCATTGACCAAATCAAACATGCGCGTCTTAACGGGCTTGCCGCCCCAAAAGCCAGTGCGATATTGAATGTCAACACCATAGGCACTCGTATCCTGCGAAACAACCAATAATTCTTTTACGCCTGACTCAAATAGTTTTTTTGCCTCCAGCAACACTTCACCTATGGGGCGTGACACAAGATCGCCGCGCATGCTAGGGATGATGCAAAAAGTACAGCGGTGATTGCATCCTTCTGAGATTTTCAGATACGCATAATGCTTCGGCGTGAGCTTGACACCAATAGGCGGCAGCAAATCGGTAAACGGATCATGTGGCTTTGGTAAATGCAAGTGAATAGCCTGCATTACCTCTTGGGTGGCGTGAGGTCCTGTAACGGCAAGGACTTTAGGGTGAATGCTCTGGATGAGGTCGCTGCCGTCTGCATTTTTTCGGGCACCTAAGCAGCCGGTAACAATTACTTTACCGTTTTCAGATAAAGCCTCGCCAATAGCTGCAAGACTTTCTTCTACAGCCGAATCGATAAAGCCACAGGTATTCACAACTACCAGATCGGCGCCAGAATAATCCTTAGCAGTCTCGTAACCCTCAGCGCTTAATTGAGTGAGGATGAGTTCAGAATCCACCAATGCCTTGGGACAACCCAAGGAAACAAAACCAACTTTACCCACCACAACTATTCTTTTTCTGTTTTATTAGGTTGCCCAGTAAATGGGAAACTCTGCATTTGCTCTTGCATCTTTACAAAGAGATCTTTGCTCTGCTCCATATAGCTACCCATTAAGCCTTGCATCATTGGGTTTTGCAGATTCATCATCTTGGCCCAAGCTTCAGGAGTGCTGCCTGCACCCAAGCCCTGAGTTTGATCGCCCAGCTTATTATGGATATCGACAAAAGATTGCATCGTCTTTTCAAGATAGCTGCCCATCAAACCTTGCATGGAGTTTCCATAAAAGCGAATGATTTGTGAAAGCATTTGAGTAGAAAATACCGGTGCACCACCGGCTTCTTCTTCCAAAATAATTTGTAGCAAAATATTACGTGTTAGATCATCTTCAGTTTTGGCATCAACAACGCTAAAAGCATCGCCTGCCATCACTAAATTTTTAATATCAGCCAGCGTTACATAAGTGCTAGTTTGAGTGTCGTATAAACGACGATTGGGATACTTCTTAATCAAGCGGCTGTCGCCGGCTTTCTTGGAACGTGTGGCCATGTATTTTTTTCCTAAATCTCGGTACTGCAATGCAACATCGGCATAGTTTATCCCTAGTTTGACCTGAAGGTAAATATGCCGATGAGCAGACCACTAAAATCGCATTTATTAGGTCTTTAGCCTGTATGCAGACCGCCATTAAGGGAGAAGTCAGCGCCAGTAGCGTAGCCACCATCAACCGAGGCAATCCAGCAGCAAATCGAAGCGATTTCTTCCGGAGTGCCTAAACGCTTAACGGGTACACCAGCAACAATCTTCTCTAAGACATCTTCACGGATTGCCTTAACCATGTCTGTACCGATATAACCTGGAGAAACCGTGTTTACAGTCACCCCTTTAGAGGCCAATTCTTGTGACAAGGCCATCGTAAATCCGTGCAAGCCTGCTTTTGCAGTTGAATAGTTAGATTGGCCAAACTGACCTTTCTGACCATTTACAGATGATATGTTGATGATGCGACCCCAGCCGTTATCAGCCATGCCATCCACCACTTGCTTGGTGACATTGAATAAAGAATTGAGGTTGGTATCAATCACTGCCTTCCACTGCTCCGGGGTCATTTTGCGAAATACGCTATCTTTAGTAATACCAGCGTTATTCACCAGAACGTCAACACGCCCCACTTCAGCTTTCACCTTATCAAAGGCAGCAACAGTACTGTCCCAGTCAGAAACATTACCCTCGGAGGCAATGAAGTCATAACCCAAAGCCTTTTGCTCGCCAAGCCAACGATCTTTACGCGGGGAATTTGGACCGCAACCAGCGATGACCTTAAATCCATCTTTGGCAAGGCGCTGACAAATAGCAGTACCAATACCACCCATACCGCCAGTGACGTAAGCAATTTTTTGAGACATGTATTTCCCCTTATGAAAATATTATTGAGCAGCGGATACTTTTTCTTTCACGTACTTACCAGGCGCTGCTTCTAGTTTTTTGTACTGTGCATTACCAAACGTTTTGCTAGCTTTAATTTTCTTGCCACCAAACTGTTCTAGCCATTTAGCGTAGTTAGGCCACCAACTACCCTTAATATCTTTTGCTGCAGCAAGCCACTCGTCCGCAGTTTTGGCTAATTTATTGTTCTCAAAATAATGACGCTTATTTTTTGCTGGTGGGTTAATCACACCAGCAATATGTCCTGATGCACCAAGTACAAAACGATTCTTGCCCTTTAGGATATGAGTTGACTCATAAGCTGACTTCCAAGGCACGATGTGGTCGTCATGCGATGCATAAATATAGGCTGGGACAGTGATCTTGCCTAAGTCCACCTTTTCACCACAAACAATGAGCTTGCCTGGTTTAATTAATTCATTTTGCAGATAGGTGTGACGTAGATACCAGCAATACATCGGACCAGGAAGATTGGTAGAGTCGCCATTCCAATAGAGCAAATCAAATGGGGGTGGAGAATTGCCTTTTAAGTAATTCTCGACAACATAATTCCAGACCAAATCATTTGGACGTAAAAATGAGAAAGTGTTGCCCAGATCTAAACCAGACATCATCCCGAAGTGACCGCCCTCACCGCCAATGGTGCTCTCGCGCAACTTCACCATACCTTCGTCGATAAACACATCCAAAATACCAGTGTCGGTGAAATCTAATAAGGTAGTAAGTAAAGTTAAGCTAGCAACATAATCTTTTTTACGTGCCGCCAAAACTGCTAAAGCAGTAGAGGTTAAGGTGCCACCAACACAAAAGCCGAGTACATTAATTTGATCGGTGCCGCCAATATCTTTTGTTACTTCAATTGCCTTGATTACACCCTCGCCAACATAGTCATCCCAAGTCACTTTCGACATTGACGGATCAGGATTTTTCCAGGAAACCAAGAAAACAGTGTGACCCTGTTCCACCATATAACGCACAACGGAGTTATCTGGCTGTAAATCTAAAATATAGTATTTGTTAATACATGGTGGCACCATTAAGTATGGGCGCTCATACACTGTCTCAGTTAACGGCGTGTACTGAATTAATTCAAAAAGATCATTACGAAAAACTACCTGACCTTCAGTTGTTGCAATGTTCTTACCAACCTCAAACGCACTTTCATCAGTTAGTGAAACTTTGCCCTTTTTCAAATCGCCCAACAAGTTCACTATTCCATTTTGAATAGATTGGCCTTGGGAGCTAATGATATTTTCAAGAACTTCTGGATTGGTTGCAATAAAGTTGGATGGCGATAAGGCATCAATCATTTGTTCTGTAGTGAACAAAATTTTAGTTTTGGTTTTTTCGTCAGCATCAACCGCTGAGGCGAGAGAAAGCAAATGCTTGGAGTTCAATAAATAGGTAGCGGCAATCATCTTGCTCCATGAGGAGTGCCATGCTTTGCCAGAGAAGCGGCGATCCTTTACTTCAATCACTTCCGGATTCGTCGCAAGATGCGCAAACTCAGTGAAGTATTCTTTTTGAATTTCAGCCAGGCGTTCTGGAGGAATTAATGCCATATGATGTGGCGCCAATGAAGGAGCCACACCTGTATTCATACCTGCAAACATAATGATCTCGTTAATTAATTAAGATCATTCTCCATCTATAAAGCTGTAAGGGTTATACGCACTAACCCTAGCCCTAGAGCTAAGCTAGTAATAACCCGAAGTTAGGTATCGGCTGAAATCCAAATCAAGGAGGCAAAGCGCCCCGTTTCTTTGTCTCTGCGATAAGAAAAGAAATTGGTCGGGTCACCAAAAGTACAAAAGTCTGCGCCATAGATCTGCTCAACACCAAAAGAGCGCAGGCGATCCTGAGCGAGTAGATATAGATTGGCTAAATACTTTTCTGGAGTTCCAACAATTGGCTGAAATGCCTGCGCCAAAGTAGCTTGCGATTGACTTGCAAATGCTTGCAGTACATCTTCCCCAACCTCGAATGCAGAAGGTCCAATTGCCGGACCCATCCATGCCGTAATGTCCTGAGGCATTAAGCCTGGAGATAGAGAGCACATTTCCTGGATTGTATTTTCAAGAACTCCGCCGCTAAGACCACGCCAGCCAGCATGTGCCGCGCCAATGACATCACCATATTTACTTACAAACAATACTGGCACGCAATCAGCCGTCAGAATACTGAGAACCTCATTTGGAATATTGGTAACTGAGGCATCTGCTTCAAATGGCCCATTGACCGAGGCATTCCTTGAGGCCGGGGTGCTGACTGTGACCCCATGAATCTGTTTAAGCCAGATTGGCTCGGCGGGCAGGTGTGTCTTAAGGATGCTACGATTTTGCAGAACATCCTCCAAATGATCGCCGGCATTGAGTCCCAGATTGAAGCTATTAAAAGGCGGCTTACTAACTCCGCCCTTGCGGGTTGTGCAAAAAGCTTTAATTTGCTGCGGCACAACCCAGTCTGGCTCAATTTGATTCATTGCGTTGATCATTTTTGATGGACGCCATTAAAGCCTCCTCTTTGGGGAGGTCTGACTCAACCATGCCAACCATGGGCAGCAACTCCATTAAATCTTGGGGAGGCAATCTAAACCAGGTCATTACTTCATGGGTTGCTGGGTGCTGCAGACTGAGCGCATAAGCATGCAGCGCTTGGCGACCGAAAGGTAATGCTTTAGCAACGCCGGGTGTTCTTTTCCGGTAAACCTGGTCACCTAAGAGTGGAAAACCCAATGATTCCAGGTGCACACGGATTTGGTGGGTTCTACCCGTCTCAAGACGACATTCCAATAAAGCAACTGGACTTTCTGAAAATGCGCCTTTGGCCAGGCGTCGAAATAAGGTCGCTGCAGGCTTACCTTGAGCAGAGCCAGCAGCCATTTTGAGGCGGTCACGCTGGTCACGACCTACGGTTGCCAGCACTTTACCTTGAGAAGGTGCATCACCCCAAACCAAAGAGAGGTAACGCCGTCCTACAGTTCGCTCTTGAAGCTGCCTCACTAAGGAGGTTTGCGCGATATCCGTCCGAGCTACCACCATCAATCCAGAGGTATCTTTATCAAGACGATGGACAATTCCAGCTCTTGGGAGGCTTTTTAGCTCGGGAAAGCGGTTTAATAGGCCATTTAATAAGGTTCCCGTCCAATTTCCAGCAGCAGGATGCACAACGAGTCCAGCGGGTTTATTGAGCACAATGATGGTGTCGTCCTCATAGACAACATCCAAAGGGATATCTTCCGGGGCAAAGGCAAATTGCTCGGGCATTTCCTGTGGGAACACCTTAATACTCTCGCTTCCACGGAGTAAATGGCGAACTTTGGTGACTTTTCCATCAACCGTGACAGCTCCAGCCTCAACCCAGGCTTTGAGCCGATTACGAGAATAATCAGGCAAAGCGCCACCAAGAAACTTATCCAAACGCTCCCCACTAACCTCGGGGGGAACTTCTAGGGCTATGAAATCCTCATCATCGATATAATCAATGGGATTCGAATCGGGAGTATGCGGCAATGCCACGCTTAAAGAGCCTTTTAGTTATGTCGGACGTTATTGCAGACGCCAGTTTAAGGCTTGCTGCCAGTATTGGGTCATCTTCCAAAAAATCTCTCATTTCTTTGTTTATTGGAGCCAGTGCAGTCTGCCTAGTTCTCAGTGGATGCGCTGGTAGCGATGGTCAAAAAGATGATGCCGATATTTGGTCAGAGACAAGGCTTTATTCCGAGGCAACCGACAAACTAAAAGAGGCGGATTATGCAAAGTGCGGCAAGTACTTTGAAAAGCTAGAGGGACGCTTCCCTTTTGGACCCTACTCTCAACAAGCGCAGATCAATGCAGCCTATTGTTATTGGAAGGCTCAAGAAGAAGCCCAGGCTCAAGTAGCTATCGATCGCTTCATCAAACTTCATCAAGGCAGCCCTAATTTAGATTACGGCTACTACCTTAAAGGTTTGATTAGTTTTAATGATGATTTAGGTTGGCTCGGTAAATTCACTGGACAAGATTTAAGTGAGCGCGATCCAAAAGCGGCTAAGGAAGCTTTTGAATCTTTCAAGGTTGTAGTTGAGCGCTTCCCTGATAGTAAATATGCGCCGGATTCTTTGGACCGAATGCGCTACATCGTGAATTCACTTGCCGAAGCAGATGTGATCGTGGCGCGCTTTTACTATCAACGCGGTGCGTATTTAGCTTCCGCTAATAGAGCGCAGCTCGTGATTCGTGACTATGATCGTGCACCTGCTGTAGAAGAAGCGCTTTACCTTCTTACTAAGTCATATGAGAAGTTAGGTATGACCGATCTCAGCAATGATGCTGCGCGCGTGTTCAAGCTTAATTTCCCTGACAGTCAAATGATGATTACTGGTCAACGCGTTCAGAAAGAACGTCGTTGGTGGCAAATCTGGAATAAGTAAAAATTAAATAAGATGAGTGCAATCAAGTAACGCGCTGCGCTACTTGATTGCTACCGGGACTCTCTGTGCCAATGCACAAATAAGTTCATAGCCGATGGTTCCACTCATTTGAGCCACATCATCTACTGGCACTTCATTGCCCCATAGCTCTACCGCGCTACCTATCTTGGCATTGGGTGCTTCACGCAAATCAATCGTCAACATGTCCATAGAAACTCGACCAACTATCGGACAAATCACACCATCGCCCTGGGCGCCAGCACCATCAACCCAAACTGGCGTACCGTCTTCAGCATGACGCGGATAACCATCAGCGTAGCCACAGGCAATAACACCAATACGCATGTCTTCTGGCGCTTCATAACGGCCGCCGTAACCAACGCGGCCGCCCTTCTTTAATTCTTGAATGTCAATGATTTCACTGCGTAGCTGCATGACAGCCTGAAGTTCGGATCGAATAATATCCGCATGTACTCCGGTTGGCGATACACCATACAGCATGATCCCGGGGCGAACCCAATCACCTAGTGCATTACGATGCCAAAGGATCGCAGCGGAGTTAGCCAAAGAACTGGGCGCTTCAAGACCCTCGGTAGTTTTCTCAAAGCACTCCATTTGCTCGCCGACCGATGGCACTTGATCAACTTGATCTGCATTAGCAAAATGAGTCATGTGATGAAGGTGATAGCCAGCAGAATGGAGGCGATGAAAAGCGATGCGATATTGATCAGGTCTAAAGCCGAGACGATTCATTCCCGAATTGAGCTTTAAAAATACACTGATTGGGTGGCTTGAATGGTTCTTAAGGGCTTCAAGCCAAATAACTTGCATTTCGCTATGCACCACCAAGTCACATTGAAGTTGGACTGTCAGCTCAAGCTCCTGCTGACTAAAAATACCCTCTAACAAGAGAATCCGACCCTCCCAGCCGTGGTCCCTTAACCACTGTGCATCAGCAAGGTCAAGTAAGGCAAAACCGTCTGTCGATTCAAGACCTTTAAAGGCTGCCTCCAGGCTATGGCCATAGGCCTTAGCCTTCACAACCGACCAGACCTTGGATTCAGGGGCAAGCTCACGAATACGACCCAAATTATGACGAAAGGCATCTGTGTGTATAGTTGCCAGAATTGGCCTATTAATTAAGCGATTAGCTGACAAGCTCATATCCACCCCTCCTTTCATGTTTTAATTGCAGTAATGACTAGATTGTACGAATGAACCGTAGTTTTTACATCATTATGGCGGCGCAATTTTTTTCGTCGCTTGCTGATAACGCATTGCTGATCGCAGCAATCGCCCTCTTGGTCCAGCTTAACGCTCCGGCCTGGATGACTCCTTTACTCAAATTATTCTTCGTTCTTTCCTATGTACTGCTGGCAGCCTTTGTGGGAGCCTTTGCTGACTCCCGCCCCAAGGGCAATGTGATGTTCATCACCAATACGATTAAATTCGTTGGTTGCGTTGTGATGCTGTTTGGCAGCCACCCTTTGCTGGCCTATGCAATTGTTGGCCTAGGAGCTGCCGCCTACTCCCCAGCTAAATACGGCATCCTCACAGAATTACTTCCACCAGAAAAATTGGTTGCGGCTAACGGCTGGATTGAAGGTCTTACCGTGGGCTCCATCATTATGGGAACAGTACTTGGAGGGGTTTTAATTAGTAAATCGGTATCTGAAAGCCTCTTAGGCTTTGATATGCCCATCCTTGAGACCAGCATTGATACTGCTGCAGAATCTGCCATTCTGATCATCATGATGATTTACTTACTGGCAGCCCTAATTAATTTACGCATTCCAGACACTGGGGCGCGTTATGAATCCCAAAAGACCAGCCCGATCGAACTGGTAAAAGATTTTGCTGTCTGCTTTAAGACACTCTGGGATGACCGCCTTGGTCAAATCTCCTTGGCAGTCACAACCTTGTTTTGGGGTGCTGGAGCCACCTTGCAATTTATTGTGATTAAGTGGGCACAGGTTGCTCTACATATGACCTTATCGCAAGGCGCCATTCTCCAGGCAATTTCTGCATTTGGCGTAGCTGGAGGGGCTGTATGGGCTGCTTGGCGAGTACCCCTTAAAAGCTCACTCAAGGTCCTCCCCTATGGCATCACCATGGGCTTAGTTGTCTGCGTAATGGCAATCTACAACTCGGACATGTTGCCCAATACAAGCATCTGGACTATTGGCAAGTTTGAGATTTCACTCAATTTGCTACCGGCCTATTTCCTACTGGTATTGGTTGGCTGGTTGGCTGGCTATTTTGTCGTACCGATGAATGCATTACTTCAGCATCGCGGCCATATTCTGATGTCTGCGGGACATTCCATTGCCGTACAAAACTTTAACGAGAACATTTCTGTTCTGATGATGCTATTGATTTATTCCGGACTGATTTGGTTGGATGCGCCAATTCAGGCGGTGATTATTGGCTTTGGTGTTACGGTGAGCGCAATCATGTGGCTAGTCATTAAGCGCCATGCTGCAAATCAAGCTGAATATGACTCAATGCATTTGATTGGTGAACATAAGCTCTAAGCACAAGGCTTAGAGGTTTTGTAGGACTGATTTAGCCAATAGTAAATCTTGCCAGAATAGACTCTTGTCTTTTGGTCTAGCAATCAACTGATTTAATTCAAAAGTGGCAATTAGCGGTAACTCCTCTGCACCCTTGGCGTTAATTGCCAACACAGTCTCACGCAGCTCAGGCAACGCATCACGCTCACCTGACAATCTTTGGGCAGCAGATCCGCCAAATGCTAGAGCCACTATAGGCGTTCCATCTTGAGGTAACTGCTCGAGATTGAATTGTTCAGCAGGATTTTTCCAAGACCAATCTTGGGGAGTTAAGCCGAGAACCCGAATGGTGTTCTGAAAAAGTACTTCGGCGTGACCTTGAGGCTTATTGCCATAGAACCACCATATCCCAGACGACACTCTCTCGTGCTTTTCGACTACAAAAAGAGATGCAGAGGATAGAGAGCTTGAAGTATCAGCCCGATGGTTAGATATCTCAGCAGCAATCACTTCTAAAGCTTGAACGGAGGCTCCATCTCGTGAAGTCCACTCAGTAATACCCATCTCTTTAAGAAAGGCGGAATTTGCACTCATATTCATGCCTCAAGCTTAATCGATTTAGCCAAAACCAGGGCGTCTTCACGCAATCCACTATTGGCATCAACTGGGTAATAATTTTTGCGTAAACCAATCTGCTCATACCCAAGGCTTTGATACAGCATTAAGGCCGATTCATTGGAGGGTCGAACCTCCAGAATAATTCTGGGCATGTTTTGCTGAGAAGCTACACCTTCGATTGCATTCATCATTTTTAAACCAATTCCCAGGCGACGTAATTTCGGGGAAACAGTGATGTTCAGTAGGTGCAGCTCATCTACCGCTGGAAACAAGATGCAATAAGCCCAGAGAATTTCTGGGTCTAAATAACTGCCCTTTACTGCATCCGACAATTGCGGTCTGACACAATATGCCCAATGACCCGCAGCAAGTGAGTCTGAAAAATTGCCTTTTGTCCAAGGGTGAATATGTGAAGCCGATTCTATGGCGAGAACTGAATCCAAATCCGCAACCGTCATTGGCAGAAATGAAAGCTCTGATACGCCCTCAGTACTCGACTGTGTAGACTTAATGCTATCTGTCATGTTGTTGACTACGTTCGGCAGAGGTCAACGCCACTTCATTACGTATATAGAGCGGCTCAAGCAGGTGAATATCTTGTTGCAAGCCTTTGCTCCACATATCCTGAGCGCAAGCTAAAACCCCCAGGGCATTGACAGTAATAGCTGAATCAAGATGATTGCTGTCAAGAGCTTGCGGCACACTAGCAAATACACGATCACCAAACTCGGTAATTGCACTGCCAGCTAAGAACTCAATATTCGAGAGTTCAATTCCCTCTGGGCTTGTCAGATGAATATCACCCTGACGTTGCGGTAATTGGTTTGCTACTACTTGATAACTAGCCCAGTAAACCTCACCCATGCGGGCATCAATGGCAATTACAAATGATTGAGCACCCGAAGCAATAAACGCAGGAGTCAGAATAAGTTGACTAGCGATAGCATCCAGACTTGCTACTGGTAGAACTGCTAGTCTTGCCGCAATTGCTAGACCCTGGACTGCAGCAACCCCAAGGCGAACACCCGTGAAAGCCCCCGGACCTACGCCAATTGCAATAGCATCAAGAGCGGCAAGTTCGATTGAGGCTTCGGATAATATCTCTTCAACCCAAGGCAACAAGAGTTGACTAGCCCCGGCCGACACTTTTTGGTGACGAACAATTGGCGCAGCATTAGTTAAAGATAACGCTACCGAACACCAAGCTGACGAGGTGTCGATGGCCAATATATGGGTCAATTGAAGCTTTCTAGATACTTATGAACTCAGGCCTGCAATGATATCTGGTGGCGCCTGAACAAGCTCAATCAATACACCCTCGCCGCAGAAAGGAAACTCTTCATTGCCTTTCGGATGGACAAAGGTAATGTCATATCCAGCAGCACCCTTACGAATGCCGCCTGGCGCAAAACGCAAGCCCTGAGCAGATAACCACTCAACCGCCTTTGGAAGATCATCCACCCATAAACCAATGTGATTTAAAGGGGTTAGATGAACAGCAGGCTTCTTTCCAATATCAAAGGGTTGCATAAGATCAACTTCAATTTCGTGAAGGCCTTTGCCAATCGCACAAATATCTTCATCGACGTTTTCACGCTCAGAGACAAAGGTGCTTTTGTATTCAAAGCCCAATAGGTCAACCCAAAGCTTACGGAGGCGATTTTTGTTTTCTCCGCCAATCGCAATTTGCTGAATACCCAATATCTTGAATGGTTTAGTCATGGCTAGCCTTATTCGAAACGAATGATCAATTGATCAACCGTTAAGCTTTCGCCAACATTGGCACAAATTTCAGCAACTAACCCATCTTGGGCCGCAACCAATGTGTTTTCCATTTTCATTGCCTCAATCGCAGCCAATTTTTGACCAGCAGTTACTGCCTCACCAACTTGGACAGATATGTTGGTTAATAGGCCGGGCATTGGCGACATCACTAACTTAGAAGTATCCGGCGGAACTTTGACCAACATGCGACGCTGAAGCTCAGCACCCAAGGGGCTTAGGACCATACACTCGTAGTGCGCACCGTCCAAGACAAGAGCGTACTTGACGCCATTGCGCTCTACTTGAGCAGTAATCTTGTGAGTACCATTGATGGTTGCACGCAAGCATAGCTCGCCTGGACGCCAATTGCTGACGATGTTGTAACGGCTTACGTCACCATCTTCTTCAACGTAGACGGCGTAAACACCATCCTTAAGATCAACGCGAACAGGGACTTCTTTCATCTCTGCGCTAGATCCAACGCGTAATCCAGTGACCGCTACGAAATTCTTAGCAATTGTCATCTCGTGACCAGCCAATTGACCGTCAATCATTTTGATATGCTCGAGGTAGCGATAGCGCATAAATGCCGACAAAGCAGCCAAACGTTTTGGATCAGACGGTTGTACAGAATCCTTCTTAAAGCCATCGGGATACTCTTCTGCAATAAAGCCAGTAGTGAAATCACCAGAGACAAAGCGCGGGTGCTGTAGAAGGGCCGCCTGGAAAGGGATATTGGAGTGAATCCCACGAATGACAAAGTCATTTAGTGCAGCACGCATCTTTTCGATTGCTTCAGTACGATCTTTGCCATGTACTATCAATTTAGCAATCATAGAGTCATAGTGCATTGGAATCTCACCACCCTCAAAGACGCCAGTATCAACGCGCACACCATCCAATTCTTCTGGCGGGCGGTATTTAACGAGACGGCCTGTAGAAGGCAAAAAGTTTCGGAATGGATCATCCGCATTAATACGGCACTCCATCGACCAACCATCCAACTTGACCTCTTCTTGTTTGAATGTCAATTTCTCACCAGCCGCTACACGAATCATCTGCTCCACCAAATCGAGACCCGTAATTCCCTCGGTTACCGGATGCTCAACTTGCAAGCGGGTATTCATCTCAAGGAAGTAGAAAGACTTATCTTTACCAACCACAAACTCCACGGTGCCTGCAGATTGATAGTTCACCGCTTTTGCCAAGGCAACAGCCTGCTCACCCATCGCTTTACGGGTTGCGGGATCAATAAATGGTGATGGCGCTTCTTCAATGACCTTTTGATGGCGTCGCTGAATAGAGCAATCGCGCTCACCTAGATACACCACATTGCCATGTGAGTCACCCAGCACCTGAATCTCAATATGACGAGGACCTTCAACAAACTTCTCAATGAAGACACGATCATCACCAAAGCTATTGAGAGCCTCAGTACGACACGCAGTAAACCCTTCAAAAGCTTCTTTATCATTGAAGGCAACGCGCAAGCCCTTACCGCCACCACCTGCTGATGCCTTAATCATGACTGGATAGCCGATGCCCTGGGCAATCTTGACTGCATCCTCAGCCTTGTCAATGGCCTCATTAAATCCAGGAATCGTATTAACCTTAGCCTCTAATGCCAGCTTCTTCGAAGCAATCTTGTCACCCATTGCCGCAATAGACTGATGTTTTGGGCCGATGAAGACAATGCCCTCTTCTTCGCAACGGCGAGCAAATTGCTCGTTCTCCGATAAGAAACCATAGCCAGGGTGAACCGCTTGGGCGCCAGTATCTTTGCAGGCTTGAATAATGCGGTCCATCACCAAATATGATTCGCGCGAAGGGGCTGGTCCAATACAAACTGCTTCGTCAGCCATCTGCACATGACGCGCTTCTTTATCTGCCTCGGAATAGACGGCAACCGTCTTGATACCCATCTTCTTGGCGGTTTTCATTACACGGCAAGCAATCTCGCCACGGTTGGCAATCAAAATTTTCTTAAACATTTTCGTAGTCATGATTTGTCGGCGCCTTAAAGAGGGATATTGCCGTGTTTACGCGGTGGATTTGTGAGCTCTTTATCTTTGAGCATTGCCAAAGAACGCGAGATACGCTTACGTGACTCATGAGGCAAGATCACATCATCAATGTAGCCGCGTCGACCCGCGACAAATGGGTTTGCAAACTTCGCCTTGTATTCAGCTTCACGAGCCAAGATTTTTGCAGGATCAGCCTTTTCTTCACGGAAAATAATTTCAACGGCACCCTTTGGCCCCATCACTGCAATCTCAGCAGATGGCCAGGCAAAGTTAACGTCACCACGCAAATGCTTAGAAGCCATCACGTCATAAGCACCACCATAAGCTTTACGAGTAATTAGCGTAACCTTTGGAACGGTGCAATCTGCATAAGCATAGAGTAGCTTTGCCCCATGCTTGATAATCCCGCCGTATTCCTGAGAGGTGCCAGGCATAAATCCAGGTACGTCAACCAATGTAACAACTGGGATATTGAAGGCATCGCAGAAACGAACAAAGCGGGCAGCTTTAATGGATGCCTTGATATCCAGACAACCGGCTAAAACTAAGGGCTGGTTAGCAACAATGCCAATCGAACGGCCTTCCATGCGAGCAAAGCCTATTAGAATATTTTTAGCGTAATCAGGCTGGAGCTCAAAGAACTCACCGTCATCAACGATTTTCTCGATCAACTCTTTCATATCGTAAGGTTGATTCGGATTGCTTGGCACTAATGTATCGAGAGAAAAATCTGGCTCTTCGGTACGTTGCGCCCCATTGATCATAGGTGGTTTTTCACGATTGGATAACGGTAGATAGTTAAAGAAGCGACGGAGCATCATGATGGCGTCAACGTCATTATCAAAAGCTAAATCGCAAACACCTGAAATGGTGGAATGAGTAACGGCACCACCCAATTCTTCCGCAGTTACATCTTCATGAGTCACTGTTTTCACTACTTCTGGACCGGTCACAAACATATAAGAGCTATCTTTCACCATGAAGATGAAATCTGTCAGAGCTGGTGAGTAAACTGCACCGCCAGCTGATGGGCCCATGATTAAGGAAATTTGCGGGATGACGCCAGAGGCAGTGACATTGCGCTGGAAGATTTCAGCATAGCCACCCAGAGATGCAACACCTTCTTGAATACGTGCACCACCAGAGTCATTTAGACCAATAACCGGTGCGCCTACTTTGAGCGCCTGATCCATGATCTTACAAATCTTCTCAGCATGCGCTTCTGAAAGAGATCCGCCTAAGACAGTGAAGTCTTGAGAGAACACAAAAACCAATCGGCCATTAATCATGCCGTAGCCAGTAACAACGCCATCGCCTGGAACAGTTTGATCGGCCATACCAAAGTCATGGCAACGATGCTCAACGAACATATCCCACTCTTCAAAAGTGCCCGCATCCAACAAGAGCTCAATACGTTCGCGAGCAGTCAGCTTGCCTTTGGAATGTTGAGCAGCAATGCGCTTTTGCCCGCCACCCAATCTGGCAAGCTCACGTTTTGCTTCAAGCTGTTGAATGATTTCCTTCATAACTACTCCCTTAGAAAAATTCGTGTCCCATTGCCTCGAGTAAACGCCTCGCAGCAACAGATGCGGCCATGCTTCCTTGATTTACCTCTCCACTGAGGACGGGTAAGAGTCTTTGTACTTCAGGGTGATTCTGAAAAGCGTTCTTGAGACCTGCATCAATGCGATCCCACATCCAAGCGCCGGATTGTTGTTTGCGACGAGACTGTATCTGGCCATTCGCGTTTTGTAGCTTCTGAAAATGCAGAATCTTTTCCCATAATTCAGGTACGCCATTACCCTCTAAGGCGCTTAAGGTCATGACGGTTGGATGCCAATACTCTTGATTATGCGAAGCATGATTGGGATTACCCTGGAAGCCCAAGAGACGCAAAGAGCTGGTAATAAATAATTGCGCACGCATGGCTGCATCTGGATCGATATCTACTTTATTAATCACAATCAGATCAGCAATTTCCATCACGCCTTTTTTAATAGCCTGCAGATCATCTCCAGCATTAGGCAATTGCAATAAGAGGAACATATCCGTCATGCCGGCAACTGCAATTTCGCTTTGACCAACGCCGACAGTCTCCACAATCACAATGTCAAAACCGGCAGCTTCAGCAACGAGCATTGCTTCGCGTGTTTTCTCGGCTACACCGCCTAGTGTGCATGATGATGGGCTTGGGCGAATAAACGCATTATCCAAAACTGAGAGTCTCTCCATTCGGGTCTTATCGCCCAAAATAGAACCACCAGATAAGCTGGAGGAAGGATCGATTGCCAGAACTGCAACCCGATGCCCTTTTTTAATTAAATACAAACCCAAAGTCTCAATCAGAGTGGACTTGCCGACACCAGGAACCCCAGAGATACCCAAGCGAAATGATTTTCCTGTTTTTGGCAACAGGGTATTAAGTAACTCATCAGCACGCTTACGGTGATCCATGCGCGTGGACTCGAGTAAGGTAATGATCTTGGCTAAGGCCCGACGCTGCGCCGATGAAGGCGCACCAGTGAGATCACGCACCAAAGCTTGGTCAACTGCATTAAGCATGCTGATGTCTTTGCTCTCTAAATTAATCAGGTTTTACAGACTTACGAATCTGCTCGAGTACATCCTTGGCTGAGGCTGGAATAGGGGTACCCGGGCCATAAATGCCTTTAACCCCTGCCTCATATAAGAAATCGTAATCCTGTCTTGGTATTACTCCACCAACGAAAACAATGATGTCATCAGCACCCTGCTTCTTCAGCTCAGCAATGATGGCTGGCACCAAAGTCTTGTGGCCTGCAGCCAGCGTAGAAACTCCTAAGGCGTGTACGTCATTCTCAATTGCTTGACGAGCACACTCTTCAGGGGTTTGGAACAAGGGTCCTATATCCACGTCAAATCCAAGGTCAGCAAAAGCAGTTGCAACAACCTTAGCGCCTCGATCATGGCCATCCTGACCCAACTTAGCAATCATCACACGTGGACGACGACCAAAGTCTTTTGCAAATTCAGCAATCTCTACTTTCAACTTTTCCCATCCTTCTGCTGAGTCATAAGCAGCTGCATACACACCAGTTACCTTTTGAGTATCGGCGCGATGGCGCCCGTAAACCTTTTCTAATGCATCAGAAACTTCGCCAACCGTAGCACGCAAACGAATTGCCTGAACAGCTAACTCCAATAGGTTGCCAGTGTTTTCTTCTGCAGCTTTAGTTAATGCTTCTAGTGCAGCCTCGACTTTTTTAGAATCGCGCTTAGTCTTAATATCTTTTAATCGAGCAACTTGGCTTTCACGAACCTTGTCGTTATCGATCATCAAGACATCAACTAAGTCTTCTTTACCCAACTTGTACTTATTCACACCGACAATGACATCAGAGCCAGAGTCAATCTTGGCCTGCTTCTCAGCTGCGGCAGCCTCAATCTTGAGCTTGGCCCAACCGCTTTCAACTGCTTTCGTCATACCGCCCATTGCATCAACTTCTTGGATAATTTCCCAAGCCTTATCGGCCATTTCTTGAGTGAGATTCTCCATCATGTAAGAGCCAGCCCATGGATCTATGACGCTAGTAATATGGGTTTCTTCTTGCAAGATCAACTGAGTATTACGAGCAATACGGCTTGAGAATTCAGAAGGTAAAGCAATCGCTTCATCAAAGGAATTCGTATGCAAAGATTGAGTGCCACCAAATACTGCAGCCATGGCTTCAACTGTCGTACGAACCACGTTGTTAAATGGATCTTGTTCAGTCAAAGACCAGCCTGAGGTTTGGCAGTGCGTGCGCAACATCAACGACTTTGGATTCTTTGGCTCGAATGATTTCATGATGCGCCACCACAAGAGACGTGCAGCACGTAACTTAGCAACTTCTAAATAAAAGTTCATGCCAATG
>NZ_NCFJ01000186.1:0-4428 GCF_002281105.1 Polynucleobacter sp. 35-46-11 | reverse complement strand
ACAAGTGAGTATATTTCAAGCGAATACTTTCCAAAACCAGATTTAGGGTTAGTTTCTAAGTCACATAAATCAGAAAAAATACGAATTGGTTATTTTTCTGGCGATTTCAGAAATCATCCGGTTGCATTTCTGATCAAAAGAATGCTGGAACTACATAACAAAGATATTTTTGAGTTAATTGCATTCTCCATCTATGTAGGCACTCCAGACCAGATGACTATAGAAATTCAAAATTCTTTTGATCATTTCTTTGATGTTAGCATGTATAGCGATTTCGCTATTGCAGAAATGGCAAGGAAGCTAAATTTAGATATTGCAGTCGATCTTGGTGGAATTACTAAGGATGCAAGGTTAGGAATTTTTTCATATCGAGTTGCGCCAATACAAATTAGTTATATTGGATATTTGGGTACGCTAGCGGCGCCATATATCGATTACATTATTGCCGATAGCATTATTATTCCTTCAGAATTTCAGGATGCATACGATGAGAGTATTATTTATTTGCCAAGCTATCAGGCAAACGATAATCGCACAATTATTTCAGATAAAGAATTTACTCGAGAGGAGTTGGGTCTCCCTGAGGAAGGCATTATTTACTGTTGCTTCAATAATAACTATAAGTTTACTCCCAGCATATTTGATAGCTGGATGAGAATATTATCCTCCGTAGAGAAGAGCGTTCTATTTTTGTATGCTGATAACGACGATGTCAAAATTAACTTAATTGAAGAGTGTGAGGCGAGAGGAGTTGATTCTAGTCGTATTGTTTTTGCGGGGCATCTACCTCGTGCAGAATATTTAGCGCGCTATAAAGTGGCAGATCTTTTTCTTGATACATCCCCCTATAATGCTGGCACTACTGCAAGCGATGCCTTATGGGCTGGATTGCCGGTTTTAACATTTTTAGGGAAGTCTTTTTCTTCAAGAATGTGCGGAAGTTTATTAAATGCAATTGGCTTGCCAGAATTAATTGCACCCTCTCAGGATGAATATGAAAAATTGGCAATTAGACTTGGTCAAAATCCTAAGGAGCTGATTGCTTTAAAAAACAAGCTTGCATATAACAAGCTGACAACCCCCCTTTTTGACTCTAACTCGTTTACAAAAAACCTAGAGTCTGCTTATATGAAAGCACATGATCTTTATAAACGTGGCCTACCCCCTGAAAATATATATTAATTAAGGTTAGGTTAAATGAAAAAATTTCTGCATGTTGGATGCGGCCCTCAAAATAAAACTAATTTAAGAGGTTTTGATTCAAGTGCTTGGAGTGAGGTGCGTTTTGATATTGATCCTAAAGTAAGCCCAGATATTCAGGGGACTTTAATTGACATGTCATTGGTTCAGGCTGAGAGTATGGATGCTTTGTATTCATCGCACAACATTGAGCATATTTTTCCGCATGAGGTTCCAGTAGCGTTAGCAGAGTTTTATAGAGTGCTAAAGCCCGATGGTTTTGTTGTAATAACTTGCCCGGATTTGCAATCTGTTTGTGAGGCAGTTGCAAGTGATAATTTACTATCCCCCCTTTATAACTCGCCGGCTGGCCCAATCGCGGCTATAGATATTCTATATGGTCACCGAGGCTATATTTCCGATGGAAATCACTTCATGGCTCATAAGTGTGGTTTTACATATTCGGCTTTGGGAGATGCATTTTTGTGCGCAGGTTTCAAAGAGATTTATGGAGGCAGGAGGCCTGCTAGCTTTGATTTGTGGTTGGTGGCCTTCAAGAATGATATGGCACCAGGACAATCTCAAGAAATTGCAAGCACATTCTTGCCATGATTTTTTGATTATTTAGCAATGTTCAAATTTTTAGTCTCTGGCAGATAAATCATTGCTACGATCGCACCGCTAGCGAGGAAAATCGTAGGGTACCAAAGCCCCGCAACGGTACTTTCCCAGTGCTGGTTGAGCCAGGTGACGATTAGCGGAAGTAGCCCCCCAATCCATCCAGCTGCAAGATTATGGGGCAGTGTTGCTGCACTATTTCTGGTTTTTGCAGGAAAGAGTTCCGCAAGTAAGGCAGTTTGTGGGCCTACTACTAGTGCCAGTATCGCTGATAAGCCAATTAATATTCCTGCAGTTGCGAATGTGAAGCTTGCACTGTAAGTGGTGGTTTGGCTAATCTCTTGTAGTAGGTGAAAAGCTGGCAGTATTAATGTAGCTCCCAGAATTAGACCAGTGACAACTACAGGCTTTCTGCCAATTTTGTCAGAGAGCCAGCCAGCAAAAATAGTCAGAGGAAGCAAGGCAAGCGTTGCATAGACGCTTAACTGATCTACTAATTGCGGCGGTAGTTTGACAGCAGTTTTGAGAAAAATTGAGGTGTAGACTTGGACGCAAAAAAATAAGACTGCACCACCTGCTGAAATACAAAAGAACAATAAGAACATTCTTTTGCGGGTTTCTGGATCTCTAAAGTTATCTCTGAGTGGTGTTTTGGGTTGGGTATCAGATTGGCTTAATTGTAAGAAGATCGGTGTTTCTTCTAAAGCCATTCGTACTTTAAAGGCCACAATGAGTAGGATGATCGAAATCCAAAAGGGTACACGCCAACCCCAGGATAAGAACTCATTAGGACTCAGCCAGCTTTGCAGAAGGGCAATTTGTAGAGTCGATACCAAAATACCCAATGGGCCCATGAGTTGGAGGAAGCTGGTCTTAAATCCGCGGCTAGAGTTGCCAGCATGCTCAGTGAGGTAAACAGCACTACCGCCAATTTCACCGCCGGCAGATAGCCCTTGTAAGAGCCTGAGGAAGACCAAAAGAATTGGCGCCCCAATGCCAATCTGGGCATAAGTTGGCAAGAAGCCGACGCAAACTGTGGCTATTCCCATCAAGGTGATGGTGATCATGAAGACGGGGCGCCGACCAATGCGATCGCCAATACTGCCGAAAATCGCCGCGCCAATAGGTCTAACCACCATACCAACACCAAAAGTCGCTAGACTTGCTAAGAGCCCAGTGGCGGGATCACTGGAGGGAAAGAACAGTGGCCCAAAGATAACGGCCAAAGTTGCAAAAGTAAGGAAGTCATACCATTCTAAAAAAGTACCAAAGCAGGCCGCAACAGCAACTTTTTTATAAGAATGATGTGATGCAGCCGAGTCTGCGCCAATAGCGGTCAATTTTTATTCAGAGTCCGCAGAAGATTCAATTAGATGGGCTGACAAATTCTTACTGGGCTTAACGCCAAGCTCGCGCACTTTCTCAGCGGTACGAATCAGATTACCCTTGCCGGATTTGAGCTTATTAAAAGCGTCATGATAACTAGTCTGCGCTTGATCTAAGCGTTGACCTAATTTTTCTAAGTCATCTACAAAGCCAACAAATTTGTCATAAAGCGTGCCACACTGCTTGGCAATTTCGAGGGCGTTGCGATTTTGATGATCTTGCCTCCAAAGGTGCGCCACAGTTCTGAGGGTGGCCATGAGTGTGCTTGGGCAAACAAGAACAATGTTTTTTGCTAAAGCTTCTTGATAAAGATTCGGAGCCGTTTTGAGGGCTGATAAAAAAGCGGGCTCAATGGGCACAAACATCAACACAAAATCTACAGAGCCAATGCCATACAAGGCGCTATAGTTTTTACTAGATAGCCCTTGAATATGCTGGCGCAAAGACTGAATATGGGCATTTAATTCTTGTTCAGCTTCAACAGGATCGGTTGATTGTGCATGCCGAGAATAAGCAGTAATCGAGACCTTGCTATCTACTACTAGACTTCTGCCTTCGGGAAGCTTGACTACAACGTCAGGCTGCAGACGTGAACCATCCATTTGGGTATGGCTATCTTGAACTAAGTATTCTTCACCTTTACGTAAGCCGGAAGACTCTAAAATAGATTCAAGTACCAATTCACCCCAATTGCCTTGGACTTTAGAATCTCCCTTGAGAGCTTGTGTCAGTGAGCGGGTCTCATCGGACATACGCAGATTAAGGTTGGCAAGGCGTTCGATTTCACTCTTGAGGGCAAATCGCTCACGCGCCTCATTGCCATAAGAAGTATTAACCTGCTCTTTAAACTCTGACAACTTCGTTTGGAGAGGTTTTAGAAGAGCATCTAAATTCGCGACGTTTTGCTCAGTGAAGCGCTTCGATTTATCTTCTAGGATTTCATTGGCCAAATTCTTGAACTGGCTAGTAAGGGCTTCTTTAGCTTCATTCAGAGATTCAATTCTGCCAAGACCTTGTTTACGCTCTGAGTCGAGTTCAGCCTCAAGGCGGATAGCATTTTGTAAAGCTTGGTCGCGCTCATTGCGAAGTGCAATCACTAAAGTTGACTCTTCTTGCCTGGCTTGTTCGGTACGAGCTAAGGCTGAGCGTAAGTTCAGTGCATAGACTAAAAGGCCTGCGCATAAACCGAATGGCAGGCCAAATAAAATCAGAGAGCTCAAATCAAAAGTCACTAATGCAATCTTC
>NZ_NCFJ01000013.1:0-25386 GCF_002281105.1 Polynucleobacter sp. 35-46-11 | reverse complement strand
TCGATGCAACACACTATAAATTGCGTAAGCGCAAGGAGTGTTGCTCATGAAACAACGACCTCGAATCTATTACACAGCTATCCAGAAGGATTTAATGTGCCTTTTTATAGATATTGCTCCGTAGGTTTTGTATAATTCCATTCTAAGAAAATGGTTTTCAACCTCCCCCCCCCCGCACGACAAGCGGAGCACCCCATCATCGCGTGCTCAAGTCAGCGTGGCCTGTTGCGGTAGATCAAGATGAGTCTATCTATCTTGAATAAGGTTCTCACAAGAGCTAAACCTGTTTTATTTGATAGTTGGGCGCCTTTTGTTGTCTTAACACTGGCGCTGACCGCCTTCGTTACTTTTTGGGGTTGGATTTCTTACGATGAGCAGACCAGAACTGCGCAAAATCAAGTTAAAAATATCACTCATCTTTTATGCGATCAACTCAATCACCCGCTTTACGAGATTTCACATTCTTTTGATTTTATTGTTGCTCAAATCAAGCCAGAGGCTATGGTGGCAGAGTCAAAGAGTCGTTATCAAAATGAGATTACTACGCTGCTTGAAGAGCAGGTCAAATTAATTTCGTTGCCCGTAGTAACTCGCATCTTCGATGCTAAAGGTGATCTGATCTATAGCGCAGTGCCTAATGAAGCTAGTATTAATGTCTCTCATCGGGAATACTTCACCTATCTTCGCCACCACCCTGGCGAAACTTATTTTTCTCCGACTGCTCTTATTGGTAATCTTAGTGGCGCCCATGTGATACCCATTGCAAGAGCCATTCGGTCTAGCAGCGGCGCCTTTATAGGAGTTGTTCTAACAACAATCCCCATTAATTCATTGAAACATGTATTTCAACACATTGGAGTAGGCTCCGGCGGAACTATCCTATTCAGAGCCATAGTCAACGGTTCGTTGATTTATCGCTATCCTGATAACGGCGAGCAAATTAATCATCAATTGCCCAATACCCCGATGGAAAAGATGATTGCCAGTGGTATTAAAGAGGGTGAAACAACGTATACCCCCTTGTCAGACGGCGTTAAACGCTTGTATGGCTATAAAGTGCTAGACACTCCATTTCCCTACTTTATTGCAGTAGGTCTTGCCCAGAGCGATTACCTGGCAAGCTGGCGCAAGGGTATGATCTTCACGATCTTTGGTGCATTTGTTTTGAATGCCCTTGTTGGATTCTATTTCTTTCGGCAGCGACGGGCATATAAAAGCTTAGTGGTAAGCTCAGAGATGCTTCGGTCAAACGAAGATAAATTGCGTGGTTTGTTTGAATTAAGTCCGATTGGTATCGCCAGAACAGACATGAGTGGACGCTTTGTAGAATTTAATGAAGCTTTTCGTGCCATTACAGGCTTCAACAACGAAGAGTTGCTAAGCCTTGGTTACTGGCAACTCACTCCTAAAAAATATGAGGCATCGGAAGCGCTTCAATTAAAATCCATTGAAGAAACAGGGCGCTTTGGTCCATATGAGAAGACCTACATTAATAAGAATGGAGTTGAAGTTCCCGTTCAACTGTCTGGCATGCTCATCAAGGGCGCTGATGAAGAAAATTATATTTGGTCGATCATCGAAGACATTACACTACGAAAACAGAATCGCTCTCGACTTGATCTTCTAGCTACCTGTATGGCTCACACCAATGACGTGGTTGTGATCACTGAGGCTGAACCCGTCGACTTGCCTGGACCGCGCATTATCTATGTGAATGATGCTTTTGTGAGGATGACCGGCTATGCGGTAGAAGAGGCAATCGGCAACAGTCCACGCATGCTGCAAGGGCCGAAGTCCGATCGCGTTGTCCTGGATCGGATACGCGATGCGTTATTGCACTGGCAACCCGTGCGCGCGGAGTTAATCAATTACACCAAGGATGGCCATGAATTTATAGTGGAGCTTGACATCTCCCCGATTGCCGATGCAGATGGTTGGTACACCCATTGGATCGCGATCCAGCGTGATATCACCGAGCGCAAGTTAGCTGAAAGGGTACTTTTGGATGCCAAGAATTCACTAGAACAATCTCAAGAGCGTTTAACCCTGGCCACTACTGCGGGTGGAGTGGGTATTTGGGAGTGGGACATCGTCAATGATATCTTGGTCTGGGATGCGCAAATGTATAGGCTTTATGGCATTGGTGGAGATCAATTTAGCGGTGCCTATGCAGCTTGGCAAGCAGGCGTGCATCCAGATGATCGGGAGCGGACAGATTTAGAGATCCAAAATGTACTCGCTGGCCATAAAGAATATGACGTTAAATATAGAGTGGTGTGGCCTGATGGCAGTATTCATTACATTCATGCATTGGGTTACGTGGAGCGAGATGGTAGTGACAAGCCTATTAGGATGAGTGGCACCAATTGGGATATTACTGAGCAAAAATTGTTGGAACAAAGGGCAGAAGAACTAGCCTTTTTCGATCCTTTAACGTCCTTGCCAAACAGGCGTTTATTTGCTGACCGCCTGCAAAGAGCGATCATACTGAGCGAGCGCAGTAAGCAATACTGCGCACTACTTGCGATTGATATAGATAATTTCAAAAATATCAATGATCTGCATGGGCACGATGGAGGCGACCTAGTCTTGCAAGCTACCGCTCAACACCTTCTAAATAAGGTGCGCTCTGGAGATACGGTTGCGCGTATGGGTGGCGATGAGTTTATGATTTTGCTGGAAGACTTGGGCTCTAATCCTTTGCAGGCAAGTTCAGTAGTCAAAACGGTTGCTGAAAAGATTTTAGCCAAGTTTAATGCGTTCGATACATTGACTTCGTCTATTCCAATGCGCTCCCTCAGTATTGGTATCACTACATTCATGGGACAGTCTATAGATTCGGTGGCAATAATCAAGCAATCTGATATAGCGCTTTATCAAGCGAAGGAATCGGGTCGCAATTGCATCAAATTTTATGATGAGCAGATGCAGGCAGTAATTAATGAGAGATTCTCTATGGAGAATGCATTGCATCAGGCTATCAAAAATGACTGGTTTATATTGCATTATCAGCCTCAAATGGATAGCAATCAGCGGATTGAGTCTGCTGAAGTTCTTTTGCGCCTTGATCATCCCCAGCATGGTCTGATGAATCCAGGGGAATTTATTGGTCTAGCTGAATCAACGGGTCTGATTTTACCAATCGGCCAGTGGGTATTTAATGCCACATGTCAGCAATTGGCTGCATGGGCAACCCAAGACAGTATGGCGCACCTTGCGTTATCTGTAAATATTAGTATTAAGCAGTTTCAGCAAGCGAATTTTGTAAGCCAGATGATCGACACTGTAGTGAGAACTGGAGCCAATCCCAAATTAATTACCTTGGAATTAACGGAATCCTTGTTTTTAGATGGTATGGCAGATGCTAAACAAAAGATGCAGGCCTTAAAAGATTATGGCTTTAATTTTTCCCTAGATGATTTTGGGACTGGTTATTCCTCCTTATCCTACCTAAAGAGCCTGCCATTTGACGAGCTAAAGATTGACCAAGCATTTATTGCAGAAACACCTGGAAATCAGGTCAACAATGATATTGTCCGTACCATTATCTTGATGGGACAAACACTAGGGCTAAAAGTAGTTGCTGAAGGTGTTGAATCTAAAGATCAGCTTGAGTATTTGAAGGCTTTAGGATGTCACCATTATCAAGGATATTTATTTTTTCATCCTATGCCCTTAGATGATTTTATGGCATCAATAACGCATTAAGCCTCAGTTTAAGTAAGGCCTGTTAATCCCACACAATACGATTTGGAGTAACAAAGTGTTAGATGGTTGCTCCAAACATCCTGTGGTTTAGAAAACCAAAGTCCGAGAGACTGCTGCTTTTAGATCCACGAATTTGCTTGCACATCGACACTGACCGACCGTAGATCCAATGTTTATAATGACCTATCATGGGCTTCTGCTCTCATAATCCTTTGGTCCGAGGCTCAAGTCCTGGTGGGCACACCAATGAAATCAACGACTTAGGAAGAAATTCCTAAGCCATTTTTCTATTTGTGTCACTAAGTGTGTAAGTAATATTCGCGCATTTTCCATAGCAACCCCAATAGATATATAAGTCTACCGTGGGAGCAATGAACTGCTTGTAGATTGTGGTGTACACAAGAGGTGACTTTTACTTCATGAGCTTGAGGCTTCTTGCGCCGCGCCCAGTTAAGGCCGAAGTTTTTCTGTAGTGTTCAAAGAGCAATTTCTTTGCTAAATCAATATCACCACTAATGGCCGCCTCAAATATTCCTACATGTTCTGCGTGATGGTCGCGTTCCCCAAAGTTTTTGCTGGCGGCAACCTGTCTATAGCGATAACTTTCAGTTCCAAGTGTTTCGCTAAATTCTTTAATCCATCTAGATGGCGCGTTTTCTAGCAATGTTTGATGAAACTCCTTGTGAAGTAATTCCCATTCTGGATTAGCGCTATGTTGATTGGCTTCAGATGATCTTGGTTTCTTTGAGAGTTTATGAATTAGTAGAACCAATTTGTCTTCCCACTCTTCAGTGCGATGAGTAATTGACTCCTCAAGAGCCCTCCCTTCAATAAAGCACCTTGTCTCAGTTAGCGTATTGAGCTCTTCCCATCGTAGGGGTGCAACATTAAAACCTCGTTGATCACTTCTTGAAACTAGACCTTCCGCTGAAAGTCTATTTAATGCCTCACGCAACGGACTTGCTCCGGTTTCATAAAAGCTTGATAACTCTTCAATTTTGAGCTTTTGATCGGCGGTGAAGCGACCCTGCAAGATATCAGCCTTGAGTCGGTCATAGACCGCGCTGGCACGGGTTATTCCTTGTACAGCGTTGATATAGGCAGTCTTTTTTGTTGGGGTTATCACGAAGTTGGAGACCTAAAAAATATCGATAATTCTATGATAATATAAAAATATCGATATTAATAGGGGGCAGAAATCATGGCCGAGAAGCTTATTTCAATCTATTCCAGCTTAGCTTTAAGGGATGCGGATCAAATAATCGCTCATGCTTTAACGCTTAGGGGGGCTAATGGATTGCTGCCTTTAGCAATTGTGGTTTTAGATTCTGGTGGGAATGTAGTTGCATTTAAGCGGGAGGATGGTTGCGGCATTTTGAGACATGACATTGCCATTGGTAAGGCTTGGGCTTCATTGGGTATGGGTATGGCCACTCGGCAAATTCGAGATAGATTGGCAAATCGACCGACGTTTCAAGCGGCACTCTCAGCGGCATCGGATGGAAGATTTATTCCAACGCCCGGGGGTGTATTAATAGTGAATAAGCAGGGCATTGCAATTGGTGCTGTTGGTATTAGTGGGGATGCATCAGATAAAGATGAGTTTTGTGCTATCGAGGCAATTAAATTAGCAGGCTTTGTGCCTGAGCCGCCGGCAGCTGCCGATAACTGGAATGAAAATCAACTGTGAGGTTCAATGATGAAACTATTTAAATTCACCTTATTAATTTTGACTTTGTGCGCTGGATTTATTTCAGCCCATGCTCAACAGTCAAGCGGTTATCCCTTTAAACCCATCAGATTGGTCGTTCCTTTTCCTGCGGGCGGCCCGACGGATCAATTTGCTCGGCAGTATGCGCAGGTCTTATCGAATCAACTGGGTAAGCCTGTAGTTGTTGATAACAAAAGTGGGGCTAGTGGCGCCATTGGAAGTATAGAGGTGAAAAATAGTGCACCAGATGGATATACCTTGTTATTTGGTACAGCATCAACTCATGTCCTATACAACCTCATTAACGCTAAGCCTCAGTATGATTCCATTAAGGACTTTACACAAATTGCAGTAGTGGGTGATGCGCCGATTGTATTTGCTGTTAGCCCAGCGACTAAAGGAGGCTTTAAAGAGCTGGTTGACTATGCGCGCATCAATCCAGGAAAACTGCAGTATGGATCAGCTGGAGAGGGAACTTATTTACATATTGTTGGTGAAAGATTGAAGTATGAATTAGGTGGTTTGGATATTCAGCACATTCCATTTAGAGGTAGCGCTCAATCTATTCCCGCCTTGATAGGCAACCAAGTAAATATGACGGTCGATACACTGGGCTCATTAATCAATCAACATCGTGCCGGAAAGCTAAGGATTGTTGCTATAGCCGCCTCCAAAAGATCTCCCTTGATTCCTGATGTGCCAACTGTTAACGAAGTCACGGGTTTAAAAGATTTCCAAGCCGCTTTGTGGAATATTGTCTCGGCTCCCCAGGGTTTATCACCAGACATTACAAATACTTTAATTTTGGCGACAACTAAGGCCTTAAAAAATCCTGAATTACTCGAGAAATTAAATTCAATATCGATTCAACCAATTAGCAATATCACTGGCGTTGCAGCAACCTCATTTATTGCCAAGGAGCTTGTTAGCTTGAGGCCAGTTGTTCAATCTGCAGGGCTTAAGAAAGAGTAATTTAGGAAGATGCTATGAGACTGTTTAGTTATCACAACCCAAGCAATAAAAAAAGTATTGGAGCCCTATGCACAAAAGACTCAAATGAATTTGTTGATTTGTGTGCAACAGATTTCAGCATTCCAGCAGACCTAGGTAGTTTGATTGCAATGGATCCTGAATTCGTGATGGCCGAGAGGGCGCTTTCAAATCCTAATGCGGTCATTGGGAATCTCGCTGATATCCAGTTTGATATTTTGATTCATCGACCTGGAAAGATTATTTGTATGGGGCTGAATTATGCTGATCATGCAAAGGAGGGTGGTAATGCGAGACCTGAGTACCCAAGCTTTTTTATGCGCGGACCTAGTTCACTTGCTGCGCATCAAGCCCCCCTTATTAGGCCGAAGGTTTCAGATAAATTAGATTACGAAGCAGAGTTGGCATTTATTATTGGTAAGAGAGCGCGTAATTTAAACACAGAAAATGCGCTGGATTGTGTAGCTGGCTATAGTATTTTTAATGACGGTAGCTTGCGAGACTATCAGCGCAAGACGGCTCAATGGACTATTGGTAAAAACTTTGATCAGACTGGTGGATTTGGCCCGTGGTTGGTAACACCAGATGAGTTGCCCAAAGGTGCGCATGGTCTTCAAATTCAATCTCGCCTCAATGGGTCGGTTATGCAAAATGCCAACACCAAAGATTTTTTATGGGATGTTGCAGAGACTATTGTCTTGATTACTGAGTGCATGACGTTGGAGCCTGGCGATGTAGTAATTACTGGAACACCCGCGGGAGTGGGTTATGCAAGAACACCCCCAGTATTTATGAAGCCTGGAGATACCTGTGAAATTGAAATCGAGGGTATTGGCATCTTAAGAAACTCAATACAAGATCAGGTTTGATGATAATGAATCAGATCTTTTGTTTTATCGCTTGTATGGTGATGGGCTTAGCTCATGTAAATGCACAAACCTTTCCTTCTGGATCAGTTAAGTTGGTAGTTCTTTAATTCCTGGATTGGGGGGCTGAAACAGCAGCTAGAACCATTGCCAAATATTTGAATAAGGTCTGCAGCAACCAGTGGTAGTTGAAAACAAGCCTAGTGCTGGTGTCTTAATAGGTACGGCAGCAGTTGTTAATGCAGAGGCAAATGGGCAAACATTACTCTTTCAATCGGTTACCTTTGCGACTAACCCTGCGACTTATAAGAAGTTACATTACGAATTCAGTAAGCCTCCTATAAATGTGAGTTATTTGGGCGATACACCATATGCTTTAGTTACATCGCCAGATGGCCCATATAAATCAATTAAAGATATTGTGTCTGCAGCTAGGGCAAAGCCTGGTGAGATTCTGTTTGCCTCATTGGGGGTCGGTAGTTCTACCCAGCTTTATCTTCTGCTTTAAATCCCCATTTCAGTAAAGACCTCTTTCGCACATCTAAAGCTATCAATGGCGGCGGGTACTCCACAGTAAATTGCGGCTTGCAAAAATACTTCCTGAATATCTTCTTTACTTAGGCCGTTGTTAATCGCGCCTCTCACATGAAGCTTGAGCTCATGAGGGCGATTTAAGGCGGTGATCATGGATAAGTTAATGATGCTTCTCGTTCTACGGTCCAGGCCAGGGCGATTCCAAATTTCATTCCAGCAATACTCAGTAACCAATTCCTGCATCGGCAAGTTGAATGCATCGGCATTCTTGATGGAGTTGTCTACATATTCTGCCCCCAGTACTTCGCGGCGAGTCTTCAGTCCTTTTTCAAATGCTTCTTTATTCATCTTAGTCTCCTGTATTGGCGCCTTGTTTAGTGGATTCCATATATTGCCACTATTCAGGTGTCCCTGTTTAGCCTAGAATGATTTCATGAACATGACACTCTCTTTGCGCCTTGCCGCCATATCTTTCACTCTTGCAATACTGGGCGCCTGTACCGTTGATAAGCTTGAGGCAAGACTGCAAGCTGACCCTCAATGTAAGTCGGTCATGAATGCCAAAACAGGGGCTTTGATGCCATGTCCTGGAACTGATAAAGAATTCTATAAATCCTTGCCTGCCTTAAGTGCCGCTTCACCTAGGGTGACTCAGGCCGCGGAGCCGCAGGCCTCTGTAGTCACTGCAACATCTAGGCCAAAAGCCGCTAGCGCACTAGTTGAGTGCAAGCCACAGCTGCATCAAAAGTCAGGTAGCTTAATGCCTTGTCCCGCACCATAGATCTGGAATAAATTGAAGTTTGCAATGAAGCGTATGATCTAATAAAACTAGCTCTAGGGCTAATGCCATCAATCACTTACTGGATCAAAAAAATGAATAAATTAGGCGCTTTAGTTGCAGCAATCTCTGTAGCTACTTTATTGGCTGCATGTAGCAATACTCCTAAGTTGGCAAGTCAGCCAATGCCAAAGTCTGGATTTTTACCGAATTATTCAGTACTAGTCCCGATGTCTACATCTGAAGCGGATACTCGCATTTGGAGATATCGCAAGGCTGGGGTAAATCGAGGCACCTATACCGCAGTGATTTTGGATCCGATTTATTTAAATCAGAATGCTACCAAGGCAATCTCTCCAGAGGCGATAAGTCAAGCGCAGATCGCATTACAGGATTCAATGGTGAGCGCGGTGAACAGTCGCGGAAATATTAAGATCGTAAATCAGCCTGGCCCTGGCGTAGCACGCATCTCAGTTGGCATTACTGGTGCAGAGAGTTCCACAGATAGTTTGCAGCCATGGAATTTCACACCGATTGGTTTGGCAATGAATGCTGCTGCTTATGCAGGTGGCGTGAATTCTAAAACTCCAGCCATGTTAGTGGAAAGCAAAATTACAGACAGCCAATCGAAAGAAGTGATCGGCGAAGGCTTGGTTACTATTCAGGGTGAATCTTTCCGAACTGGTGGCGGTTCAGTTGAATCCTTTGTAGCGATGGCTAAGAAGGTGGTTAAGGTAGCATTGGAAACCTCTGCAGACCCTAGAGCCACTTCAGCCACTACAGCTAAATAAGAAGCCTGATGCGATCACTTATTAGAAACTTGGGTCTTATTGGCGCCACATCACTTGTACTTGTAGTAAGTCCCGCAAGTGCTGATGACGCTTCTCGTAATAAAGAAATTCAAGAGCGTTTTGCTAAATGCGATGTTAACCATGATGGCAAGCTGAGTCTGGATGAGGCAAAAGGTTGTATGCCTCGCATCTATGATCATTTCTCTAGGATTGATCAGCAAAATAAAGGCTATGTTACTGTTGCTGAAATCGAGGCAATGGCCGCTAGATAATATGTTGGTCAAATTGAAGAGCCTCTATTGAGGCTCTTTTTTATTGGGGTAGATGATGACGTACGTAATTGAAGGCTTTCAAGATTCCACCATTACCGTACCCTCGGCAGATGGTCCGATTGATATTTCTTGCCAGACTGCAGGCTCTGGTCCGACTTTGCTATTGCTACATGGATTTCCTCAAACTAAAGCCATTTGGCGTCATGTCGCCCCTCAGTTAGCAAAGCGATTTTCTGTTGTTGTGACAGATCTCCGTGGCTATGGTGCATCATCAAAACCAGCGGGTGCTCCGGATCATTCGACGTATTCAAAAAGATCTATGGCTGCAGATCAGCATGCTGTGATGCAAGCACTTGGGCATAAACAGTTTTCTGTATTGGGTCATGATCGCGGTGGGCGAGTATCACATCGTCTGGCAATGGATTTTCCTGAAAGTGTTGAGCGTCTGATGGTGCTCGATATTTCACCAACACTCACCATGTATGAGAACACCACAATGGACTTTGCCAGAGGATATTGGCACTGGTTTTTCTTAATTCAGACTTACCCGATTCCCGAAACATTGATTGGCGCCAATCCAGAGTTCTGGCTTAGAAACCATATGGGTCGACATGCGGGCATCGGCATTTTTGACTCCTTACCCTGGGCTGAATATCTTGCCGGTGCTAGTAACCCAGAATCCATGCACGCTATGTGTGAAGACTATCGTGCTTCAGCCTCAATTGACATAATTCATGACCGAGCCGATCGAGATGCCGGCAAAAAATTGCAAATGCCGTTTCGGGTCCTGTGGGGAGAGCGTGGCCTCGTGGCTAAGTGCTTTTCACCAATTGAGGACTGGAAGAGAGTGGCTGAAGATGTCTCCGGAAGGGCAGTGCCTTGCGGCCACTATATTCCTGAGGAGCTGCCTCAGGAGTTGCTTGCTGAGGCCGAATTATTCTTTGTTTAATTAATCTATTTGGATAGTTTTGGCAGTTTTTTAGAAGCTGCTGGCCAGCTTAAAATAATCTGAGGATCTATTTTCAAAATCTTTTTATCTTTGTGTGGGTAATCAACCCGGGATAATAAATCGGCAATCATGTTCAGGTGGGCCAGTTTTTTATCATTTGCACTCACTACGGTCCATGGCGCCAGCGCTGAACTGGTGTGCTTGAGCATTTTGTCTCTAGCCTCAGAGTAGGCATTCCACATCTTCTGTGCTTTTTGATCGATCGGGCTAATCTTCCATTGCTTTAATGGATCTTTCTCACGATCTTTCAGTCTTTTAGCTTGCTCTTCTTTAGAGATATCTAGGTAGTACTTTACTATTTGAATATTGGATCTTATGAGCAGGGATTCGAAATCATTTACCGTTGCCATGAACAATTTGTATTGATCATCAGTGCAAAAGCCCATTACTTTTTCTACGCCAGCACGGTTGTACCAGCTTCGATTAAAGAGAACAGTTTCACCAGCCGAGGGGAGCTGTGCAACGTATCTCTGAAAGTACCATTCATGCTCTTCAAGCGAGGAGGGGGCGGCTAGCGCAACTACTTTCGTATCTCTAGGACTTAAATTTTCAGTAATACTTTTAATGCTTCCATCTTTTCCTGCGGCGTCACGTCCCTCCAAGATCACTAAGAGGCGTTTACCTTTTTGAATAATGTGATGTTGGAGTTTGACTAACTCGATTTGAAGTAATCGTAGGTCTGCCTCGTAAGTATTTTCAGAAATGAGTGATTTACTCACGGGCAGCCTTTGCGGGGAGTTTTACTATTACGCTGTTGTTGCTGGAGTGGTTTTTTTCACAACAACCTTTTTGGCCACCACCTTTTTAGCTGGAGCCTTTTTCGCAACAACCTTCTTTGCTGGAGCTTTCTTGGCGACTACTTTCTTTGCGGCAACTTTCTTTGTAGCCACCTTTTTAGCTGGAGTCTTTTTCTCGAGCTTGTCTAATGCCTTTGCCAGCTTATCGATCAACTTCTCTCTATCGGCTTCCAACTTGTCTAATTTTTTCAATAATTGCTTTACTAATTTTTTTTGACTCATGATGTATTCCTTTGAAGAGAGTGCTATTTGTTAAAACTTAATAAAAAGGCTGAAGCCTACCTGTCGATCCTACGTTTTATTCAGATGAGTTTCAAGCGATTGTGACAGTCGGGAACATATTTAATTTGATGCTACATTGAGTTGGTATGTTGAAGACTTTATTTTCCCTCCCGCGAACCGTGTGGCTCATCGGTCTCATTAGTTTTGTGAATGATGCGGCAAGTGAGATGCTTTATCCTTTGATGCCGCTGTATCTTGCTACTGTTTTAATGGCTGGTCCAAAGGCTCTGGGGCTGATTGAGGGGATTGCTGAGGCTAGCTCCAGTATCTTTAAATTGGTTTCCGGTGTGATTGTAGATCGCACCAAAAAGACCAAGCCTTGGATTGTGATTGGCTATCTTTTGGCGGCGATTGGTAGACCCCTCATTGCAGTTGCAAACTCTTGGACATGGGTTTTATGCATTCGCTTTACTGATCGCCTTGGCAGGGGATTGAGGAGTTCACCGCGGGATGCGCTTTTGGCTGAGAGTGTCGCACCCAATCAGAGAGGCATGACTTTCGGTCTGCATCGCTCTATGGATAATGCGGGCGCAGTTTTTGGGCCCTTGATGGCTGCTTATCTTTTATCAATACATGTTCCACTAAGGGATATCTTTCTATGGGCGATAGTGCCCGGCATTCTTGCGGTCAGTTTGGCTCTTTTCCTCAAAGAGCCTCCTCGTGAGCGACTGGTGGTGCCAGCATTCTCATGGTCTCTTGAGGGACTGCCATCGAATTTCAAGCGCTACATTTTGGTAGCTGGAATTTTTGCCCTAGCAAATTCATCTGATATGTTCCTGTTACTGAGGGCTAGGGAACTCGGTGTTTCTCAGGAGCAGATTCCTCTGCTGTGGGCCGCCATCTCATTAATTACTACGGTTTTCGGAACACCGCTATCAGCACTCTCAGATCGATTTAGTCGCAAACATTTCATTTTGATTGCTTGGTGTGCTTTTGCCTTTTTCTATATCGCCATGAGCTTTTCTGAAATCTCTTTATGGATGCTCTGTGGACTATTCGGGATATATGGATTATTTAAGGCCGCAACTGAAGGCGTGGAAAAGGCTTTAGTAGCAGACTTAGCTCCGAGTGGTATGGCAGGAACAGCTTTTGGCTGGTTTAACCTGGTTTCAGGTTTGATGTTGTTGCCCGCGTCCCTGATATTTGGCTGGCTTTATGAGTCTTTTAATCCTAGTTATGCATTTCTATTCTCAGGCTCATGTGCTGCCTTAGCTTTTCTATTGCTAGCCTTTTGGGTTTTCAGATCCCCAGAAACACAAAACCCCAAATAAAAACCTCATCTGGGGTGATTGGGTGCTTAAGGACTTAGCAGAGTTACTCCGGGTGGAAGTTATTGCTAGCCATAAAGCTAATGGTGCGTTCAAAGCCCAAAATGCGGATATAGCGCCAAGCGATATCGCGGTATTTGCTATCTAAATAGCCAACGGCGACTTCAGGCGTCCTTTTAGACAAGTCGATCTGTTCAATTGCACGGGCCCAACGTTTGAGTCTTGTTGACATATTTGTCACCTCCATGAAGATACAACGCATGGAAATGTGACTGAGATGACAGGAATAGGTAATTTTTTTAAAGAAGTTAGCAAAAACCTGCCAAATTAGCCTCTTTTTGCCCTTTAGCCCTCTATTCCCGCAGCAGCACACTCTTTTTTAGCTGCCTTAGCCCGGGCTTTAATGGGTTTGAGGTACATCAGTAAGCAAACAAAGGCGAGGGTGCCAACAGCTGTTTCCAGGGCGGCCATCCAGAAATTAGTCCCAGTTTCCAGAATTCGGACCAATCCTTCGGTGATGTATAGCAGGACGAGCATGGAGGCCCATTGCATGGTGTAGACATTGCCCTTCCAGAGACCAGGAATGGCAAACAGCAGGGGGATGGCCTTCAGGATTAGCCAAGAGCCACCAGGCCGGAGTGGGGAGATAAACCATTCCCAAGCAACGCACAGAATGAACAGGTCAACAAAAGCTGCAGTAGCAATCAGTTGGTATGGATTTTTGGAGAGCCAGCTTTTGAACATAAATGACCCTTAAATGAGTTTGAGTGCTGTGAGCGCTAAACGTTTGCCCTGGGAAATTGCTAGGCGCTGTTCTTCGGCACTAATCGGCGCTCTGCCATCAGCATGGGCAAGGTGAGTTACTCCATAAGGACTGCCACCAGTTGAGGTGCTCATCAAATCTGGCTCACTATACGGAATGCCCATGATCATCATGCCGTGATGCAGCAGGGGAATCATCATGGTGAGGAGGGTGCTTTCTTGACCGCCATGCAAGCTGCCGGTGCTGGTAAAGACGCAGGCTGGCTTGCCAACTAGTGCGCCATTCATCCACTCTGAGGAGCTGCCATCCCAAAAGTACTTGATGGGGGCGGCCATATTGCCAAAGCGAGTAGGGGATCCTAGGGCTAGACCAATACATTCTTTGAGGTCTGCATATTCAACATAGGGGGCACCATCCGATGGGACGGCTGCTTCTGTAGATTCGCATACGGTGGAGACGGCTGGAACAGTGCGTAGTCGGGCATTCGCTCCTGGAACACTTTCAATACCCTCCGCAATCAGGCGAGCCAAGTCACGGGTGGCTCCGTAGCGCGAATAGTACAAAACTAAAATGTCAGATTGACTCATATTGATCTCTTATCTCTTATGATATGGGCGATGCGCCTCATTCAGAATCCTCAATTATGGCTCTCTCTTGGAAAGGAGACTTGGGAGCGCAATCGTGGCCATAATCTCAAGCAGGTAGCGGCCAGTTTGGCTTTTACAACTACGCTGTCCTTGATTCCGATGCTGACGGTAGCCTCCATTCTGATTGGCTATCTTCCAAGCGTTGTGAGGATTAAGTATGCTTTTCAGTCCTGGCTGCTCGATACCTACATGCCTGGTGGATTAAACCAACAAGTATTTAATTATCTCGATCAATTTTCAGCTCAAGCCAAAGGTCTTACCTTGATTGGTTTGCTTGGCTTAGTTATTACAACAATCATGACGCTAGCAGTGATTGAGAACGCATTTAATCAGATCTTTCGCGTGACTCAAAGTCGACCTGTTTTGAAGAAGGTAGCAATCTACTCCGCAGCGACCTTGTTGGGGCCAATCTTATTGGGTGTTGGAACCTATTTGAGTGGTCTTTTGTTTAGCGCAGCAGAAGGGTGGACCGACGCTTTAAGTTTTGGTCTGGGCTTATTTGCAACCGTGGTTCCTGTATTGCTGGCGATGTCGGTATTCTCAGTGGCCTATAAGATTCTCCCTTATGCCCATATTCAGTGGCGCGATGCTTTGAGTGGAGCTTTTTTTGCTGCACTCACTTTCGAATTAATGAAGTTTGGTTTTGGTCTATTTTTAACCAATGTCGCCTTTTATAAAACTGTCTATGGTGCTTTTGCCATCGTCCCATTGGCACTAATTTGGATTTACCTAACCTGGTGGATTACCTTGGCTGGTGCTATCTTGGTTGCGGATCTCCCGAGCATTCGAAGTGGGCTCGTAAGGGTTATTCGTTACTGAAATAGTTTTCCTGACCCTTGATTCCTTAGGGGCTTAAGAATATATTGTTTACATAAGAACTCATTGCTGGAGGCTGTATGAAAGTTAGTGACATATTGCGCGTAAAGGGCAGCACACTATTTACAGTGGCACCAGATACCGCTCTGCAAACTGCAGTCTTAGTCATGAGTGAGCATGATATTGGCTCATTAGTCGTGATGGAGTACGACAAGTTAGTCGGTATCTTGACTTTCCGCGAGGTGATTGCCGCATTGGCTAAGCATCATGGACAGCTAGATGACCTCAAGGTGCAAAGTGTGATGAACTCCAAACCACTGACATGCACTATGGAAACCGAGATTGATGAAGTGCGTCGCATGATGCTGGTTGAGCATGCTCGCTACTTGCCGGTGATTGATCAAAAGATGCTGATGGGTGTGATTTCTTTCTACGACGTGGCTAAATCCGTTGTTGAGGCTCAAGACTTCGAAAATACCATGCTCAAGGCGTATATTCGCGACTGGCCAGAAGAGGCCGAAAAAGCTGCTCCCTAGCCCGGCCTAGCCTAAGCTCCCTGAGCAATGACATAATGTCAATATGTCAGGAAATACTTTAGGTCTTCTCTTTACCGTCACCACTTTTGGTGAATCCCATGGTCCCGCAATTGGCGCTGTTGTGGATGGCTGCCCTCCAGGCATGTCATTGTGCGAAGCAGACTTGCAGATTGACCTAGATCGTCGCAAGCCTGGCACCTCCCGCTATGTGACTCAACGTCAAGAGGCCGACAAGGTGGAGATCCTCTCCGGCGTATACGAAGGCAAAACTACCGGAGCACCTATTGGTTTGTTAATTCGGAATACGGATCAACGCAGCCAAGATTATGGCAATATCCTACAAACATTTAGGCCTGGTCACGCTGATTATGCTTACCACTACAAATATGGTTTACGCGATCCTCGCGGTGGCGGGCGATCTTCAGCTCGATTGACTGCGCCTGTAGTGGCCGCAGCAGCGATTGCCAAAAAGTGGCTCAAAGAACAATACGGCACTGAGTTTTATGGCTACATGAGCCAGCTTGGTGAAATTGAAATTCCATTCAAAGATGCGGCGATGATTGAGAGCAATCCTTTCTTTGCTGCAAATGCCGATATCGTTCCTCAGTTAGAGGCTTATATGGACTCACTGCGTAAAGCGGGGGATTCCTGTGGGGCGAAGATTGAAGTGCGGGCGCGTAATGTTCCAATTGGATTGGGCGAACCATTATTTGATAAGTTGGATGCGGATATTGCGCATGCCATGATGGGTATCAATGCCGTTAAAGGCGTTGAGATCGGCTCAGGCTTTAAGTCAGTCACGCAACGCGGAAGCGAGCATGGTGATGAGCTTTATCCAGATGGTTTTGCTAGCAATAATGCTGGCGGCACTTTGGGCGGCATCAGCAGCGGTCAAGATTTGCGCGTATCGATTGCCATTAAACCCACTTCTAGCATCCTCAGTCCAAAAGAATCCATTGATTTAGATGGCAAGCCTATTACCGTGCAAACCAAAGGTCGTCATGATCCTTGCGTTGGTATTCGGGCCACACCGATTGCAGAAGCTATGCTAGCTTTGGTATTGATCGATCACGCTTTGCGCCATCGCGCTCAGTGCGGCGATGTAAAGCATACCGTTCCGCCGATAGCGGCTGCACGACCTGGTTCAGCAACCGATTAAATAAAGCTCAAAAAAGCAAATGACACCTTCAGTGCGTTGGGCCTTCGGGTCCTTTTTCTTTTTATATTTCGCTTATGTTGGCTTGGTATCTCCATATGCCAGCCTCTTTTTTCTGGATCGTGGTTTTAGTGTTATCGAGATCGCAGTCTTGATGTCCATGTTACAAATTACCCGCATAGTGGGCCCATTCTCTTGGGGTTGGTTATCTGATTATCTCTCCGATCGTATTGGGATCATTCGTTTTTGTGCGTGCCTTGCAGCGGTGACTTTCTTAAGCATCTTTTTTCTCCACAGCTACATAGCATTTTTCATCTGGATGTTTGTACTCCACACCATCCTCAGTAGCCTGATGCCATTGGGTGAGTCCGCGACGGTGCACGCTTTATTTAAAGACAATTCTTTTGATAAACGTTATGGCCGTTTACGTTTATGGGGATCGATTGGTTTTATCGTGATGGTCTTATTTGCTGGTGAGTTGTTTCAGCGTAAAGGCATTGAGCTTTATCCGATTGTGGGCGCGGTAGTCCTCAGCTTCTTGGCTTTAGTAACCTTTCGCTTGCATGAGCCCAAGATGGAGCGTCGTAAGATGGTCAAGGGGGAACTCCTCATCGTTTTATTTAATCCAGATGTGCGTTGGTTCTTGCTATCAGGATTTTTTATGATCTTTGCGCACGCCGCTTTGTACGTATTCTTTTCACTGTACCTGGCCGATTTAGGCTACGACAAATTTCAGATTGGTTTGTTCTGGGCGTTAGGCGTTGCTGCTGAAGTGATCTTCTTTTATTTTCAGAGCAAAGTGCTCAGTCGTTTAGATGCTGAGGTGGTTTTGCAAATCGCTTTTGGTATTGGTGTATTTCGCTTTATCTTGATTGCATTTTTCCCTGTAACTTGGGTTCTGATTCTGGCGCAGCTGATGCATGCGGCAACTTTTGGTGCACACCACAGTGCGGCGACTAAGTTATTGCAACGCTGGTTTACTGGCCCATTGCAAGCGCGAGGGCAGGCATTGATGGCAACGGTGTCCTATGGCTTGGGTGGTACGCTGGGCGGTTTGGTTGCTGGCTGGTTATGGGATGCAACGCAGCCGCGCAATGTATTTGTGATGTCAGCTTTAGCTTGTGGTCTAGCGGGTATGGCGATTGGGAAAATGCGTCCTCGCCACAGCCCAGCTAGATAAATGCAGTGATCTGAGTAAACCTTTTACATCGATCCGTAGTTCGGGCCACCGCCACCTTCAGGGGTAATCCAAATAATGTTTTGACTTGGATCTTTGATATCGCAAGTTTTGCAATGCACACAGTTTTGCGAATTGATTTGCAACTGTGGTTTCCCCTCTTTTTCTACATACTCATACACGCCAGCAGGGCAATAGCGTTGTTCTGGTCCTGCGTAAGTTTTGAGATTCAGGTTAACCGGTACCGATGCATCTTTTAAGGTCAGATGAATCGGTTGGTTCTCAGCATGATTTGTATTGGAGATAAATACGGATGAGAGGCGATCAAAAGTAATCTTGCCATCTGGCTTTGGATAATCAATTGGCTGATGCTGTGCTGCTGGCTCTAGGCATTCATGATCTGCATGCTTTAAATGAATTGTCCACGGCATATTGCCGCCCAAGAGCTTTTGCTCAATGCCAACCATGAGAGTGCCGAGGTAGAGCCCCTTAGACATCCAAGGCTTAAAGTTACGCGCTTGATTGAGCTCGGTATGTAGCCAGCTATTTTTAAATGCGCTTGGATAGGCAGCCAAGACATCGGCAGAACGATTGTCAGCAAGTGCTGCAACGGCTGCTTGTGCAGCAAGCATGCCAGTCTTAATGGCAGCATGACTTCCTTTGATGCGTGATGCATTGAGGAAGCCGGCATCACAACCAATTAAAGCGCCACCAGGAAATACAGTTTTAGGCAAGCTATTGAGGCCGCCCGCAGTGAGTGCGCGTGCACCATAGGCTAAGCGCTTACCACCTTCAAAAGTCTCACGAATTTTCGGATGCAACTTATAGCGTTGGAATTCTTCAAAAGGTGAGAGGTACGGATTCTTGTAAGAAAGGCCCACGACTAAACCTACTGCAACTTTGTTATCACCCAAGTGATATAAGAATGAGCCGCCATAGGTATCGCTCTCTAATGGCCAGCCTGCGGTATGAACCACTAGGCCAGGCTTGCTCTTAGAAGGCTCCACCTCCCATAATTCTTTGATGCCAATGCCGTAACTTTGGGGGTCAGCATCTTTGTCTAATGCAAACTTCGCAATCAGTTGTTTGCCTAAATGTCCGCGTGAACCCTCGGCAAAGAGGGTGTACTTAGCGCGCAATTCCATGCCCAGTTGAAATTGATCGGTAGGTTGACCTTCTTTATCCAATCCCATGGCGCCAGTAATGGCGCCACAAACTGCGCCTTGCTTGTCGTAGAGAATTTCTGCTGCAGGAAAGCCTGGAAAAATTTCAACACCCAAATTTTCCGCCTGCTGACCAAGCCAACGAGTCACATTAGCAAGACTGACGATGTAGTTGCCTTCATTCTTAAAGCAGTGGGGCAGCATCCAGTTTGGAACCTGCAATGCATTTTCTTTGGTCAGAAATAAAAATTGATCTTGGGTGACTTCGGTATCTAGTGGAGCGCCTAACTCTCTCCAGTTAGGAAAGAGTTCAGTAAGGGCCTTGGGATCCATGACGGCCCCGGACAGAATATGTGCGCCGATCTCAGAGCCTTTTTCAAGAACACAGACGCTAATTTCTTTACCCGATTCATTGGCCAATTGCTTTGCTTTAATGGCTGCGGATAATCCAGCCGGGCCACCTCCCACGATAACTAGGTCATAGTCCATGGATTCTCTGGGTCCAAACTGTTCGAGCAATTCCTGGGCAGTCATTTCATTTCTCCGACATTACTTAAAAATAGGGTGCTTAAGGGATTTTCAGCATTTTGAGTATTTCTGCTGTTTCTGTAGCCTTAAATCACGCCTATAGTTTAGTTCTAAGCTAGAAAAACCAGGTTGGTGCCTATTGCTAATGGGCTTAAGGGTTTAAGGCGTTATTATTACTTTTTTACCCTTTTTGGCAATATTAGGACGAATTTATGAATAAAACTTACCCATCGGCTGTTGATGCCCTGCGGGATATTTTGAAGGATGGCCAGAAGCTCGCTGTTGGCGGTTTTGGCTTGTGCGGTATTCCTGAGGCGCTGATTCAGGCGGTCAAGGATCTTGGCGCGCAAAATCTGACTGCAATTGCCAATAACGCCGGGGTAGATGGCTTTGGTTTGGGTTTGCTGTTGAACTCAAGGCAAGTGAAGAAGATGGTCGCATCCTATGTGGGTGAGAACAAAGAATTTGAGCGTCAATTTTTGGCGGGTGAACTGGAGCTGGAATTTACTCCGCAAGGAACCTTGGCAGAAAAGTTACGCGCAGGTGGTTGCGGTATTCCTGCCTTCTATACCAAAACTGGTGTGGGCACTTTGGTTGCTGAAGGCAAAGAGGAAAAAGAATTTGATGGCGAGCGATACATCATGGAGCGCGCAATCGTTTCAGACATCTCGCTTGTAAAAGCTTGGAAGGCTGATAAATCCGGTAATTTGGTTTATCGCTACACCGCACGTAATTTCAATCCAGTGGTTGCCATGGCTGGCAAGATTACGGTTGCTGAGGTGGAAGAGATCGTTGAGAACGGTGAATTAGATCCTGATCAAATTCATACGCCAGGCATCTATGTACATCGCTTGGTGCTCAACACGACGCCTGAGAAGCGTATTGAGCAACGCACCTTATCAGCGGCTTAAGAGAAATTCGTTAAACACACTTACAGAATAGTTATTTAGGAAGATCGATATGCCTTGGAATAGAGATGAAATGGCGGCACGTGCTGCTAAAGAGCTAAAAGATGGCTACTACGTCAATTTAGGTATTGGTATGCCAACTTTGGTGGCTAATCACGTTCCCGAAGGAATGGAAGTATGGCTCCAGTCGGAGAATGGTTTATTGGGTATTGGCCCATTCCCAACCGAAAAAACGATTGATGCCGATTTGATTAATGCAGGTAAACAAACTGTCACCACTTTGCCTGGTTCATCCATCTTTTCTTCTGCGGATTCGTTTGGAATGATTCGCGGTGGAAAAATCAATATTGCGATTTTGGGTGCAATGCAGGTGAGCGAGTATGGTGATTTAGCCAACTGGATGATTCCAGGCAAGATGGTGAAGGGTATGGGCGGCGCCATGGATTTGGTTGCAGGCGTAAAGCATGTGGTTGTTCTAATGGAGCATGTTGCCAAGAAGAAAGATGGCACAGAAGAAATCAAGATCTTGCCCAAGTGCACCTTGCCATTAACTGGTGTGGGCGTTATTAGCCGCATTATTACCGACCTTTGCGTGCTCGACATCACTCCTAAGGGTTTGAAGTTGGTTGAGTTGGCTCCAGGTGTAACGAAGGAAGAAGTGCTATCCAAGACCGGTGCCCCTGTAGATACAACGGGTTTCTAACCTTTTTCATCGGATGGTGAAATAATGGGGTCAATGACCCCATTTCTATTTCTAGAGGCTCTTTTATGAGCGTTGCAGACCATTCACTTCACGCGCACAAGCAGGGTGATGCTAAGCATTCCCACGCCAAAGAAGCCTCTAATCAGAATCTATTGCTAATCGCTTTAGTACTCACTCTCGGTTTTTCTGGGGTTGAGGGAGCGGCAGCGTATTTTGCCAATTCACTGGCGTTGATATCGGATGCAGGTCACATGGTGACTGATGCAGCTGCGCTCGGATTGGCTTTATTAGCCCAAATTATTTCTCGACGTCCACCATCACCAAAGCATTCTTTTGGGTTTGGTCGTGCAGAGGCCTTAGCCGCCTTTGTAAATAGTATTGCGATGCTAGCCTTAGTGGCGTGGATTATGGTGGAGGCGGTAAGCCGGTTTTATGATCCACACCAGGTGGATGGCTTGACGGTCACGGTTGTTGCTGCGATTGGCTTGCTAATGAATGTTGTCGTGGCATGGGTGCTTTCACGTGACAAGAAAAGCGTTAATACTCGCGCCGCCTTGGTGCACGTCATGGGCGACTTGCTGGGGTCCATAGCCGCCTTAATTGCCGGTATCGTTATTCAGCTAACTGGTTGGATGCCGATCGATGCAATTCTTTCTATTCTGGTTTCGCTGCTGATTTTGAAGTCCACCATTTCTATTTTGCGCGAGTCATATCACTTCTTGATGGAAGGTGTGCCGTTACACATTGATTATTTACAGGTCGGCAGTGATCTTAAAAAAGTTCCTGGTGTATTGGCGGTACACGATTTGCATGTTTGGGAAATGACGCCTAGTTTTCCTGCTTTAATTGGCCATATTGAAATCGAGCGCATGAATGAGTGGCCAGAAATCATGGCCCGCATTAACGAGATGCTATTGAATAAACATGGCATTGATCACGTTACCCTGCAGCCTGAAGTTGCGGGTATGGTGGATGAGCATACCCATGACGAGCTTCTCAATGATGAGATAAAGAAATCCAATGTGATTCATCAGGGCGACACTTTTTTCGTTGCTTGTACTAGCCCTGATGGTCCTCATCGCATGGCCTATCACGCCTGGGGAAATCCTCATAATCCAAATGTATTAGTTTGCGTTCATGGCTTGACTCGCAGAGGCAGTGATTTCAAAACCCTTGCGCAGGCGATGAGTAATGATTACTACGTCGTCTGTCCCGACGTGGTCGGTCGCGGAGATTCTGATCGATTAAAGAACCCCATGCTCTATGCCGTCCCTCAATATGTGGCCGACATGGCAAGCTTGATTAAGCACTTAGGTGTCTCGCAGGTAGATTGGTTTGGAACCTCCATGGGCGGCCTGATTGGCATGGTCTATGCCTCTATGCCCAAGAATCCAATTCGTCGTATGTTGATCAATGATGTCGGTCCGCGGATTGAGCCTGAAGCGATCAAGCGCTTAGGCTCTTATGTTGGTCAGCCTTTTAGCTTTAGTAATCGTGCAGATGCTCTGCAGCGCTTAAATGAGATCTGTGCATCGTTTGGTAGCCATACGCCAGAAGAGTGGGAGATTTATAACGGACCCATGCTGGTACAAAAGGCTGGCCTTTGGGTAATGCACTATGACCCAGATATCTCTGTGCCGTTTGCATCAGTCAATCCTATTATGGCAAAGGCTGGAGAGATGGCGATGTGGCATGCCTTCAAACAAATTCATGTTCCGATGTTGATCGTGCGTGGCGGTGAATCAGATCTGCTTTCCGCTAAAACGGTAGCTGAGATGTGCAAGGTCAACCCTTATATTCGGAGTATTGAAATTCCGGGCGTAGGCCATGCGCCAGCTTTTGTGAAGTCAGAGCAAGTTGCTTTAGCAAAAGAATTCTTTAGCTAAGGATCTCAGTCGCTCATGTCAAATGCTAATCATGCATCTGAGAACATCAAAATTGTTGATGGTTGGTATGGTGAGCCTTCTGAAAATCATGCTGCTGGCGTATTCAATATCCTGAAGTTACTTCACCTGGATGAAGCAACGCTAACCGCTGCAAACAATATTGCACGCACCCATGGCAAAGAATCACTGACCAAGCTCATTGGCGACGAGTCAGCTCGGCTTCTGATTGGTTACCGAGGTCTGAGACAGGCTCAAGCTAAGCTCGTACGTAATGATGGTGGTCTGAGCATATCTGGTCAGGAAGAAATGCTCAGAAAAATGTTGCTCGCTTTTGGTGATGACTTGCGCGTAGTCCTGATTTATCTTGCTTCTCGTTTGCAAACCTTGCGCTGGATTACCCAAGAAAAAATGGAGATGCCAAAAGCTTGGGCGCAGGAAATTTTGAATATTGACGCCTCTCTCGCAAATCGCCTCGGTATCTGGCAGATGAAATGGGAGATGGAAGACTTAGCATTTCGGGTTTTGTCTCCCGAGACCTACCGAGATATTGCCAAAATGTTGGATGGCAAGCGTATTGAGCGCGAATCTTTTATTGAGCAGATTGTCAGAAAACTCAAGCAAGAATTAACTGCAGCGCATATTCAAGGTGAGGTTCAGGGTCGCCCAAAACACATCTATAGTATTTGGAAAAAGATGCAGGGTAAGTCACTTGACTTTGCAAATCTGTATGACGTTAGAGCATTTAGGGTTTTGGTGGATGACGTTAAATCTTGTTATGCCATCTTAGGCATAGTGCATAACGTTTGGCAGCCTGTGCCGCGTGAATTCGATGACTACATCGCACGACCAAAACCCAACGGCTATCAGTCTTTGCATACCGTAGTGATGGATGAGCATGGAACTGCATTTGAGATTCAGGTGCGCACCAATGAAATGCATCAACAGGCTGAGTACGGATTGGCTGCACATTGGCGCTATAAGGAGGGTGCCTATGTTGGCGCTGCTACTCCGCCAAGAAATAAATCCGCACCTAATGCCCAGAGCACCTCAAACCCAAGCCATCAAACTGGCACGCATAGTGCAGCAGTTGCCTATGAGCGTCAGATTGCGTGGGCAAGGCAGCTTATCTCCTGGAAAGAAGATGCTTGGGAGCAACTTAAGCATCATGAGATTGATGATCATATTTATGTTCTCACTCCATTAGGAAAAGTGATTTCCCTGGAAAAGGGCTCATCACCAATCGATTTTGCATATGCTGTGCATACCGATCTAGGACATCGCTGTCGCGGTGCCCGAGTTGATGGTGCCATGGTTCCACTAGATACGCCATTGCAGAATGGCCAGACCATTGAAATCATTGCTGTGAAGCACGGCGGCCCTTCACGAGATTGGATCAGTCCTAGCCGTAACTACCTGCGCTCGCAGCGTGCACGCACGCGAGTGAGAGCTTGGTTTAATGCGTTGGACGATGAAGAGGCTGGAAGCAAGTCTGGAGATGTCAAAATAGAGCAAAAGCCAGAAGCCAAGCAGGCCGCACCAGCTCCAGAAATTATTTTGAAGCAAAGTACCCGTAAGCAGGGTCAAGCGGGTGATGTTTTGGTAGTCGGAGTGGATTCATTGTTGACCCAGTTGGCTCGGTGCTGCAGGCCTGTACCACCCGATGCCATTGCGGGTTTTGTGACTCAGGGTCGTGGCATATCTATTCACCGCCGATCTTGTAAAACCTTTAGGGGTCTATTGGACCGAGCGCCTGAGCGGGTGATTCAGACTGCCTGGAATGAGTCTGGTATCGAAGCAGCGATTGGAAATGACGCCAAGCGGGTCTTTCCTGCTGATTTGGCCGTAACCGGTCTAGACCGTCCTGAGCTGATGCGCGAGTTATTTGAAATCCTCACAAGACAGGGTGTACATGTGATTGATTTGCGTAAATCTGCCAAACGCGGCCTTGCTCAAATACTATTGACCGTGGAAATTAAAGACTCAGAAGCCTTACGTTTGGTTCAAAACAGTCTTGAAGAGGTCAAAGGGGTGACCCAAGTGCGCCGCCGGTGATAAACTCTATGGCTATATAGGCTCGTAGCTCAGCTGGTTAGAGCA
>NZ_NCFJ01000185.1:0-4429 GCF_002281105.1 Polynucleobacter sp. 35-46-11 | reverse complement strand
AGCTTAACTCTAGTTGTGGGCGTGTATAAAAGAGTGTGCGATGTGAGTACGCAACCAATGCAACGGGGTAGCAAGGCAATTTCTAACTTTGAGCCCTTAAAGCCAGTTGGCGCCCTAGGCAAGTGAATGCATTTTTTGGGTTGAGTAATCTGTGAAGGCGATCCTGAAAGCCGGGGGCGGGCCTTGCACAAACCCTGTAAATTAGTCACACCCCACTCAATTGCCTATAAAATCCATAAGCAAGCACTATAATCATCAGAATATGAATATGAATATGAATTTGTAGCTGTAAAACCCCGAATTCACCAGTACTTTACTTAAAAAAGCTTATGAACTCTCCTGATAACGCCTTTAGATCGCCAAGTCGGGATGACATAGCACAAGAGGCAGAAATCTCCCTCCTCGATATTGTCAATTTCTTGGCAGATTCTTGGAAAAAGCTCGCCATTGCAGGGGTCGTGGGTGCGTTTTTGGGCTTAGGAGGCTGGTGGCTCTTGGGTAGCTACTCAGCAGAATATATTCTCCTTAACAACACCAACACCAACACCAACACCAACACCAACACCAACACCAACACCTATGCCCTAGACTTGGTGTCCTGGAAAACGATTCAAAAGAGCTTGCCTAAGCTGGCTGCTCAAGTCGATGCCGAGGGAAAAGCCCCAGAAGGTCAGGAGGGTCTCTACAAATCCTTGGCTAATGAGCAATGGTGGCAAAAAAATGTCATTCCCAGCTATGCGATTTCAAAGGCAGACACCAAGGATTTAGCTGGGATAAGTAAGGATTTGGATGCTGCCTCAACCACTATCTTAAGCTTGACACTCTCCGGTAGCGGCGCAACCAAAGAACAGTCTTTGGAGAACGTTCGCGCCGCAGCCAAGTTCTTACGCACAGGCGGCGCATATCTGCAGATACGTAACATTCTCAACAGCTACGAAGGTGAGACCATTAGCTCGGTGGCCGATATTCAGAAGAGAATCACCACCACCGAAATTGAGATGGGCTACCAGGTGCAGCGTGCCAAGAGTCTTGAGGAGTTGCATAAGCGCTTCCCGGGTGGCGCCAGTGGGGGCAACCAGGTGGTCGATCCCAAGGACTCCGGAGCCAAGTACTTGCCGATCAGCACCCAAATCATTGCGGTTAACAACGACATTAACCAGTCCAAGGAAAACCTCCAGCGACTACGGGACCGCCTCGCACAAATTGCGCTCGTGAAGACCTTTCTAGAGGAGGCAATTCCGATGGCCGAAAAGTCCTTTGACGGCTTGTCCTTGGATGCAGAGTTACTTCAGATTGAGCAAAAGCTACGCACTAAGTTAGTTAAAGACGATATCAAGGGTCAGGAAATTCTCGATCAGTTGCACGCCCAACTCCTGCAGGTCCAGGCCAGATTTACCAAGGGCTTGGAGGCTAACACGGCGCCGACTAGCAGTGGCAAGAAGGGTATGCTCAAGTCTACGGCAGCGGGTTTAGCTGCAGCGTTCTTTCTCATGCTCTTGGTGCTCCTAGGTCAGAGGGTTTGGGTGAATATCAAAAGCGGTGGTGCCAAGTGAGCAGCTGTGGGATGCTCCAAACAAAAGCATTAGAGCGGGATCGGGCATTAGCGGGCTTATCTGTTTAACTATGAAACGTTTGATTGATTTTTGAGATCAGAGATGACTATCCCAAAAGATTCCAAAATATACGTTGCTGGGCATAGGGGCTTAGTAGGCTCCGCCATTGTGCGGCGTTTGGAATCGGGTGGCTATGCCAACTTAGTAGTTCGCACCCACAAAGAATTAGATTTGTTGGATCAAGCTTCAGTGAATGCGTTTTTTGAATCAGAAAAGCCTGAATACATTTTTTTAGCAGCGGCGATGGTGGGGGGAATTCAGGCGAACAACGCTTACCCTGCTGAATTTATCTATGAGAACCTGATGGTTCAAAATAATGTCATGCATGCGGCTCATAAAGAGGGTGCCAAGTGGTTTTGTTTTTTAGGCTCCAGCTGTATTTATCCCCGCGATTGTCCGCAGCCAATTAAAGAAGAGTATTTCTTAAGTGGGCCGCTTGAGAAAACCAATGAGCCCTATGCGATAGCAAAAATTGCTGGCATTGAATTATGTAATGTCTATAACCAAGGCGATGGAACACGTTTTGTGAGTGTGATGCCAACTAATTTATATGGTCCCAACGATCATTATGACTTAGCCAAAAGTCATGTGTTGCCGGCCTTGATTCGTAAAGTGCATGAGGCTAAGTTAAGGGGCAATTCAGAATTAGTGGTGTGGGGCTCCGGAAAGCCTTACCGTGAATTTTTGTATGTTGACGATATGGCGGATGCCTGTATTTTTCTGATGGAAAATGGAATTAGCGGGGGTATGTATAACGTTGGCGTTGGTGAAGATGTGACTATTTGTGAATTGGCCGAAACAGTAATGGATGTGATCGGCTTTCAAGGGAAAATTGTGTTTGATGCCAGCAAGCCAGATGGAACGCCGCGTAAGTTGATGGATGTTGCGCGAATGACGGGCCTAGGTTGGAAGGCAAAAACTTCATTGAATGATGGTATTGCGTTAGCTTATAGAGATTTTTTACAAAGAAGTCACGATTAATACTTACATAAGTTAGATATAAAAAATGGTAAAGACAATTACAAAGTGCCGGATTTGTGGAGGGAATCAATTAACCTCTTTAATGCTGCTAGAGAACCAGGCGCTAACGGGGGTATTTCCTAAAACAAAAACCGAAAAAGTCACTAGTGGAGCAGTTGAGTTAGTGAAGTGCACTAGTTCAAACGGTTGCGGCTTAGTTCAGTTAAGACAAAGCTACGATTTAAGTGAAATGTATGGCCTAAATTACGGCTATCGATCGGGTCTTAATGCCAGTATGGTGAAGCATTTGCATTCAAAGGTAGCCAATATCTTGGGGATGAATCTCCTTCAAAAGGGCGATCTCATTATTGATATTGGCAGTAATGATGCAACTACTTTGAGAGCCTATCCCCAGAGTGAATATGACTTAGTTGGAATTGATCCAACAGGCTTGAAGTTTTCTGAGTACTATCCCAAAGAAATTCTCTTGATTCCAGAGTTTTTTTCTGCGGATGCAGTTGCCAAAGCCTTGGGCGGTAAGAGGGCAAAAGTCATTACCTCTTTTTCAATGTTTTACGATCTTGAAGACCCAATTGCTTTTGCCAAAGAGATTGAAGGCGCCCTAGCAGATGATGGTATTTGGATTTTTGAGCAGAGCTATCTTCCTGCAATGCTTCGTACAAACTCATTCGATACAATTTGTCATGAGCACCTAGAGTTTTATGCGGTTAAACAAATTTTATGGATTGCAGAAAAAGCAGGTTTAAAAGTTCTAGATATTGATTTTAATGATGTGAATGGGGGTAGCTTTTCAATTACCTGCGCTAAGGTTGGCGCGAAGTATGAGCCCAATCAGGATAAGTTAAATCAAATTTTGGCAGATGAAACACAGCTTGGATTAGATACCACTGAGGCTTTTGATGCTTTTAAAGTACGGGTTGAGCAAGCTAGAAATGACTTAATGAATTTTCTTAAAAAAGCAAAGTCAGAAGGCAAGCGAGTCTGCGGATTAGGCGCCTCAACCAAAGGTAATGTATTACTTCAATACTATGGAATCACCCAAGATTTAATTTCGGAAATTGGAGAGGTTAATAGCGATAAATTCGGATCATTTACCCCTGGGAGCTTAATTCCGCTATCCCCCGAGTCTGAGATTCTAGTTTCAAATCCAGATTATCTATTAGTGTTGCCTTGGCATTTTAGAGCTTTTTTTGAGTCGTTGGCATCAATGAAGGGTAGAAAATTAGTTTTCCCCTTACCAAAGTTTGAAATTGTAGATTTGTGACCGATTCAATCGATTGCTAATATTTTTTAATTAAATGTGAGGATTAATAAGTGAGCTTAAAAGGAAATAAAGTAGAAAATTGGAATAATGATTATTCAACTCTTGGTACTACTTATTCTAGCGAGTTAAATACTCCTGTAGCATTGCTGACAGCAATTCAGAATGAGTTTGTATGCGAGGATATTTTAAAGTATTTATCCAATAATCGATCCGCAGAGGTGCTTGAGGTGGGCTGTGGAGGAGCTCGAACTTCCGTTTATTTGGGTAAGGTTGGATTTTCTAAATTAACATTATCCGATAATGCAGAAGGCGCATTGCGACTTGCAAAGGCTAATTTAGATAAAGAGGGAATAGTTGCAACCGTTGTGAATGATGATTTATTCAATACGAATTTAGAAAAATCATCGTTTGACTGCATCATGAGCTTTGGCCTACTGGAACATTTTGAAGATTTGGACACGCTCACAAAAAGCCTTACGGGCTTTTTGAAGCCTGGAGGAATACATATTCACTGTGTTATCACTAAAAAATTTAGCACAATAATGTTGCAGGATATCGTTTTATATCCGTT
>NZ_NCFJ01000184.1:0-4451 GCF_002281105.1 Polynucleobacter sp. 35-46-11 | reverse complement strand
CACGTTAGCATTGGTGATTTTATGCGCTAACATTTCCCTAGAGCCATCAACAGCAACAACTTCTTTTGCAAATGTGGCAAATCTACTGGCAAGTTCTCCCCTGCCACAACAAAGATCCAGTACTACTGAGTTTTTTGAAAGTGCTAATTTACGCGAAGCATCTACAAAAAAATCCTCAATATATGGCGGTCTAAACTTATAGAAATTAGCAATTCTTGAGTGGGAAGATATCGAATCAATAGATGGTTTGAATTTTGGATTATCGACGTCAACTATGGGCTTAGTCATTATAGTCAGCCTTGCCATTGAAAAACTTTGTACATAAGTCCCGCATCATCACTTCTTCATCGGCGGCAATGACCAAAACGGGTTTATTGCCAGTTTTGGCAATATGGGTTGCATGGCTGTTATTTAAACCCGCATCAATCGAAACCCCTAAAAACGCTAACGGTGCGCAGATTTTTTCGCGGATTTCAGCCGAGTGCTCTCCGATGCCAGCGGTGAATACTAGTGCATCTACTCCACCTGCTTTAGCCGCTAATGCACCGATAGCGCCGCGTACTTGCTGGCAGAAATACTCAACCGCAAATTTTGCAGCTGTAGATTGGCTTGCTAGTAAATCCTGCATATCACCGCTTTCACCTTCAGACAGTGCCAGTAGTCCCATTTGGTGAAATACCATGTCAGCTAATTGTTCAGGGTTGTAACGTTTTGCCAGTGCCAGCATTATGCCTGGGTCTAGGTCACCACTGCGTGTGCCCATTACAATACCGCCAGCCGGGGTGTAGCCCATAGTGGTATCGATAGATTTAAGATTTTCCATCAGACATAAACTGGCACCGCTGCCCAAGTGCGCTACGATGACTTTCTTGTAGGCAGTTTCACCAATAATACCCGGTAGTGTTTTAGCGATGTAAGCATAGTTGAGACCATGAAAACCAAATTTATGCATACCCAGTTCTTTGGCAATGGGTAGGCGCCTAGCAATTGCCGGCATGGTTGCATGAAAAGCTGTATCAAAACATGCAATCTGTGGCACATCAAACAGCTTGCGGCATATCTCCACGCCAAGCAAATTACTCGGTAGATGTAGCGGTGCCAGATGCGTTAGGTTGTTGAGTCTAAGGTGTTCGCTATCATCGATTAATCTTGCCGCATCAGCAACCTCACCGCCATGCACAAAACGGTGGGCGACTAGCGAAGGTTTATCAGCACATAAATCGCTCCGCAGTTTGTTAAATGCATTTTGCAAACTGTGCGATTTGTCATCACTAAGGTGCGGGTAATGAAAGTTTCGCCTCTGGCCATTATTCAGGAACAAGCTGGCTTTCAGGCTCGATGAGCCGCAATTGATAGTGAGGACGCTCAATATGGCCATGTCCAATCGCCAGCTTCGGGTAAATCCACGCCATGTTCATAGGCATATTGGCAGCATTCAATCTGCTTGTTACGCATTTGTTCTTTTACATGCGCACCCGCCACATGCAAGGCAGGAATATGGTCAATGACGCTCATTACCAAGCTGTAGCGGTCAATTTCGTTTTGAATGGCTAATTCCAGCGGCGTGTTGATGCTGCCTTTTTCTTTGTAGCCACGCACGTGCAGATTGCCGTGGTTTTTGCGCCTGTAAGTCATGCGGTGAATTAACCATGGATAACCGTGGAAATTAAAAATGACTGGTTTATCTAGGGTAAATAAACTATCAAAATCATCGTCAGACAAGCCATGCGGATGCACACAAGATGGCGTTAATTTATACAAATCCACCACGTTGATAAAGCGTACTTTCAGTAGCGGAAAATGTTCGCGCAGTAATACCGTTGCCGCCAGCGCTTCTTTGGTGGGAATGTCACCAGCGCAGGCCATCACCACGTCAGGCTCAGCGTTACCGTCGTTGCTCGCCCACTCCCAAATACCCAAACCTTTAGTGCAGTGTTTAACCGCGGCATCCATGTCCAAATATTGCAAATGTTTTTGTTTATCCGCCACAATCACATTGATGTAGTCGGTGCTTTTCAGGCAATGGTCGGCAATAGACAATAAGCAGTTTACATCGGGTGGCAGATAGATACGCGTGACTTCCGGGCTTTTATTCACCACCACATCCAAAAAACCTGGGTCTTGGTGAGTAAAGCCGTTGTGATCCTGCCGCCACACAGTGGAGGTAATCAGCAGATTAAGCGATGAAATCGGTGCGCGCCATGGCACAGCTTTGCTCATGGCTAACCATTTGGCGTGCTGGTTGAACATAGAGTCAATCACATGCACAAAAGCTTCATAAGTGGAGAAAAATCCATGTCGCCCGGTGAGCAGGTAGCCTTCTAGCCAGCCTTCCAAAGTGTGTTCGGACAGCATTTCCATCACGCGACCATCGGGCGACAATTCACCGCCGTCTGCATCTTCTGGCAAATAATCAGCCAGCCAGGTTTTTTTGCTTACTTCATACACGCTATCTAGCTTGTTGGACGTGTTCTCATCTGGGCCAAACACACGGAAGTTATGCATATTGTTTTGCATGATGTCGCGTAAAAACTCACCCAAGGCATGTGTGTTGCCGGCACTAATTTTGCCGGGAGAAGGCAATTTAGCAGCGTAATTACGATAATCCGGTATGCGTAGTTCTTTGCGAATTAACCCACCATTTGCAATGGGATTGGCGCTCATACGACGTGTGCCCTGCGGTGCCAGCGCTTTTAAATCTGCACGTAACTTTCCAGTGTCATCAAACAACTCTTCAGGTTGATAACTACGCAACCATGCTTCTAGTTGCGCCAGATGTTGTGGGTTGCCAATGACATTGCCCAGCGGCACTTGATGCGCACGCCAAAAGCCTTCTACTTTGCGGCCATCTACTTGTTTAGGGCCGGTCCAGCCTTTGGGCGAGCGTAAAATAATCATCGGCCAGCGCGGGCGCATAGGCTTGCCGCTAGTGCGCGCCTCTTGCTGCAAGCGGCGAATTTCCAACACGCATCGCTCCATGGTTTCCGCCATTTTGGCATGCATCTGCATCGGGTCGTCACCCTCTACAAAGTGTGGTGTCCAGCCGTAGCCTTGGAACAGCTGCTCCAGCTCTTGATGCGCGATGCGCGACAGCAGTGTTGGGTTATTGATTTTGTAACCGTTGAGATGCAGCACCGGCAACACTGCACCATCGCGGATTGGGTTTAAAAACTTGTTGGAATGCCACGAGGTTGCCAAGGGGCCGGTTTCAGATTCACCATCGCCCACCATCACCGTCACCAATAAGTCAGGGTTATCATAAGCGGCACCAAATGCATGTGAGACGCTGTAACCTAATTCACCGCCTTCATGGATAGAGCCTGGCATCTCTGGTGTGCAGTGGCTGCCAATGCCGCCGGGGAATGAAAACTCTTTAAAAAAGTTGCGCATACCCGCTTCGTCTTCACCTTTGTTTGGGTAAACTTCGCTGTAAGTGCCTTCAAGATAAATGGGTGCCAGCATGCCGGGTGCACCGTGGCCGGGGCCAGCTAGAAAGATCGCATTCAGATCATATTTGTTGATAAGGCGATTCAGGTGCACATAAGTAAAAGCCAAGCCAGGGCTAGCGCCCCAGTGTCCAAGCAAACGTTTTTTAATATGCGCTTCGCTCAACGGCTGTTTTAGTAATGGATTGTCGCGCAGGTAAATCATTCCCGCAGCAAGATAGCAACAGGCGCGCCAATAGGCGTTGATATTTTCGAGCGCTGACGGCGACAGTTTGCTCACTTCTGCATTCATGATGACAATCTCCGGATTTACTTCAGTGTTATAAACAGTTAGGTTTACTTTACACGCAGCGACACTAGCATCAGTTGATTAAAGTCATATTACATGGTGTTTAGGTGCTAGCTATAGTTGCTTGGTTGTTTGAGAAAAACTGGGCTGATATCCACGCTGCCGCTAGCGTGGCCTAATAAAATCTGACCATCTTGAATAGTGCCGCTAATTTCCATGCCGCGCGCAGCAATATCTGCAATTTCTTGCGTATCAGCTAAATTAATTACGGTGAGATTGTGCAGTTTCAGCAGTGCCTTACTATTGTTGTCCCACCACATGTCTGCCACGCGGCCACCATAAAGCACCACCACGACTTGCGCTGAACGTCCGCAGGCTTTGCGCACTTCACGTTCATCCGGCAAGCCTACGTCTATCCATAATTGAATCGCGCCAGTTAAATCTTTTTGCCATAAATCCGGCTCTTCATCATCGCTCAAGCCTTTGCCAAAAGTTAAACTTTCATTCGCGTAAAGCATGAAGGCAATCAGGCGTACCATGAGGCGCTCGTCTGTTTCTGACGGGTGGCGTGCCAAAGTTAAATTATGATTGGCGTAATAATGCCGATCCATGTCCGCGATTTGCAGGTCGATTTTGTAGATAGTGGATTTGATAGCCATGCGTTTGAAATTAAGTCTGTAAATTTGCTTAATGCATTATACGCATAAGCATGCCCG
>NZ_NCFJ01000012.1:0-25728 GCF_002281105.1 Polynucleobacter sp. 35-46-11 | reverse complement strand
GTTCCAAAGCAGCTTTCCAGCTTGCAACGTCAGGAATATTTACGCACCCAAGGAAATATGTTGACTGCAAAGCACAATCCCCTGATTAAAGACTTTTTTGACCCAGAAACCTGGACCTACACCTATGTGGTTTATGAGGGTGAAGGCAGCCCTTGCGTCATTATTGATTCAGTAATGAACTATGACCCTAAATCGGGCAGAACCACCACCAAGTCTGCCGATGAGGTCATTGCCTTCGTTAAGGCCCACCAGCTCCAGGTAACTTGGATTTTGGAGACCCATGCCCATGCAGACCATTTAACGGCCGCCCCTTACTTGCAAAGCCACCTAGGTGGTAAGTTGGTGATTGGGGATCATATCAAGAATGTGCAGACAGTATTTAAAGGCGTCTTCAATCTAGATGACCGCTTTAAGGCAGATGGCACGCAATTTGACTATTTGCTAAAAGAGGGTGAGTCACTCGCTTTTGGCGATCTATCCTTAAAGGCGCTCTTTGTGCCAGGTCACACACCTGCCTGTATGGCTTATGAGATCGGTGATGCGATCTTTGTGGGTGATACCTTGTTTATGCCGGATGTGGGCACGGCCCGTTGCGATTTTCCGGGCGGTGATGCGAAGACGCTCTATCGTTCTATTCAAAAGATCTTGTCTTACCCAGGCCAGACTAAGCTGTATATGTGTCATGATTATCCACCAAATAATCGACCTGCAACTGGTATGAGCACTGTTGCCGATGAGAGGGCCAATAATATTCATGTGCATGATGGTGTCGCTGAGGAGCAGTTTGTGCAGATGCGTACCGCACGAGATAAAACCTTGGATATGCCAACATTAATATTGCCTTCTATTCAGGTCAATATACGAGCTGGCCATTTTCCTGAAGCGGATAGCAATGGGGTTGCTTATTTAAAAATTCCCTTGAATGCACTCTGATGGGGGAATGAAAATGAATATACCCATCTCTAAAGCAGAATTAAAGAAGATGCAGTCATCAGCTGACGATGCTTGCAAGTTGATGAAGGTCTTATCCAACCGGGATCGCATGATGCTCTTATGCGAAATCGGTCAAGCAGAAAAATGTGTTGGCGAGTTAGAAGCTGCGCTAGATTTGCATCAACCTACCCTTTCGCAGCAACTCACCGTATTGCGCAAGGAGAAACTGGTTAAAACGCGTAGAGAGGGTAAGCAGATTTACTATTCCCTTTCAAGCCAGGTTGCTGTATCGGTGATGAGTTTGCTCTACAAGCATTACTGCAAGAAGTAGTTGCGAAGAATCATTTAATCGTTTTTAAAGGGAGTTCAATATGAAATGTAACGTCGGTGGTATCGATCGTATTTTAAGAATCTCAGTAGGCATTGTGCTGGTTGCACTGGCCGCTAACGGTATCGTAGGTTGGTGGGGTTGGCTCGGACTAATCCCTATGGCTACAGGTATTTTTCGCTTCTGCCCTGCATATCCATTGTTGGGAGTTAATTCTTGTGGAACTGCATCTGAAAAAGATTCTTGCTGTAAGTAAGTCTTCTTTAGTTTGAATAAGGCGTATTGAGAAATAATACTCAATGCGCCTTATTTGTATTTCAGTCAGCCCATTTTTTGGGCATAAACTCCATGCAGTAAAAAGATTGCAAAGAAGGCAATGCCAGTCATCCAGTGAGTTGCGATAACGGGATCTCGAATTTCCTCAGGACCGTAGTACAGCAGGGCGCCTGAAGCCAATAGGGCACTTAAAAAAGCCAATTGGATTAAACCGCTCCACAACTTCCTTCTAGACTTTAAGCCCGCCTTCAGGTGAAATGGTAAGACTGAGCCCAGAGCTATTGTGGCTGTCATAGCAGCAATGCCGTGCCACGCCAATACCGAATGAGTACCCAATACAGCGCGCTCAATGTGAAATTCATGACCCAGTAAATAGGCTGTGCCAGTGAGTGAGCAACTCAACATGGCAATCAGTACAAAATTTCTTTGCCATGATGGCATCTTGCCAAGGCGACTCGTATTATTCATCGGGTGAGGGTGTTGGGGATTCTGATGGCTTGAGCAGAAAAATGACTCAAGCAGGGATGTTGCGTATTTCCGGAAATACTCACTACCTTGGTTAAGGCATCAGCGTAGACGCATTCAGCTGCGACTACTGAATAAGACTCTGAAAACTCAATATGTTCTTGCTTGAGCGGATTGACCATAAAACTTATTGAATTGGCATCACGTTTTGCAAAGTAGAGACCACTAGTGGCAATTGCACCCGCCCTCATGCTGCCAATCTGGATTAGCTCATTCGGCTTGGAGGGGTTTCTAATTTCAATATCTCGAGAATAGTTTCCAAAGACTCGCATATCTCCACCAGCATTGACTGATCCAGATTCGATGCCATTAGTAATCAAAGCCTCTACTGCCTTATCTACTGCATAGCCTTTGGCAATGCCCCCAAGATCAAGGCAGAGTGGGAGTTTGGACTGAACCAAGTTGGACTCAATAAATCGAAGATCTTCAATGCCTCCGAATGAGTGATTGTCTAAGTTGAGATGTCTTGGAAGTAGACCAGCCTCCACTAGCAGATGACCAATCCCACAGTTAAATATTCCTTGGGACTGAAAGTGAATGTCCTTCGCAATAGTCAGCACCGCAGCTGTCCAGGGGTGAATGGCAATCGGCTCCTGATAAGACCTAGTATTAATTTGAGTGAGCTCACTCTCTGGATCATGAAAGCCCATCAATGATTGAACCTGTTCAATGGCTATGAATGCCATCTCTATTGCATGGAGTGAATGCTCTCCATCTTCAGTTGAAATTTCAACAAAGGTACCCAAGAGTGGTTTGCAGCGAATCATTTTGCTTTAGGCGCTTGGGATTGGTTTTTGAGTGCAATGTCATACAGTACTGCAACACGTTTAACCCCATCAGTGAGATGCTTGCAAGAGAGTGTGGCGCCACCAATGTTCTGGATATCTTGATTGAGCTTAATGGGATCTGATGCCACCTTGCCAATAAATTGCTGACGCCACTGAGCTTCTGCTACTTCGTAGCCATAAGATTCAACGTATTCCAGAATCTCGATTCCAAGCACTGCTCCTGCTGGACTCAGTGCTACTGCATAAGTAATCATTTCATGCTTGCCAACCACCTCATCAACGATGAACCAACTTCCGTCTGCCGACTTCCAAACTCGATCGCCTTGAAAGGGGTGGCGAATGCTTGAAGCTGAGCGCATTTTGTCTTGCAGTTCATCTGTAATGATGATGGGATTTTTGATAAGTAATTTATTGGGTATCAGTATCTTTTGAGCCTGCTCAACGGATACATATATCTTGGCATGCGCAACTATTGGTAGTGTTACCACTGCTAGACCAATTATGAATAAGGGATTGGGTTTCCAGAACATGTTTTCAATGATTTTTTAAGTATGGGGGGTTAAACATTTGAAATGTATTAGCTGGCTAGTAGCGCATTCGCTTCGATGCAAAGATCATTTAACTCTGAATTGCTGTCGTTTAGCTGTGACAGGGCATCAAACATCATCAAAGCCCGCTCTCTTGCAGTGGCACAGTGGGTAGACTGAAACTGAATCAGATGTATCAGTGCTGCCATTAATAAATTTTGCTTTTCCATAATTACCTTTAAATTAAAAATAAGAGAAATCTTGTTTAGTTCAGTGGGAAGCCTACTTTGACGATAAATTCATTAACTGAGTGGCTATCCCAAACTCGGGCATTAGAGCATTCCGCTTCGCCGCCACCCATGCAGCTACCGCCTTTGAGTTGGTAACGCCAGGCGCCAGTGACCCACCAGTCTTTGGCGGCGTAGTGCATATTGGGACCAACAAAAGTTGCACGTTGGACTTGATTTCGTAAATTCAATTCTGAGTAGTCGTTATGGAAACGGGCTTCAACACCAGCAGACCATTTGGGTGCGAATCGATAGCTAGCACCTACGAGAAAGTCGAGCATTGATTCTGGTACGTTGCCATTCTCAATAAATTTCAAGCGTTCATTTGCCACAACTATGTTACCTGCCAAGACCAATCGATCATCTATAAAATTCGATTGCAAGAGCAGGCGCGCTTCAATTTCAGCTTTGTTTCTGCCCCAGGTCGGCTCTAAATAAAGACCAACACCAACTGGTGATGTCACTGGATTGCTTAGTCGATAAATGGCTTCTAAGGAGCCGCCCTCAATACCGCTTTTTCTGTAAGGAGTGGCAGGGTCGTGACTGGATGGCACACCATAACCGCCTGTACAGCTTGAGCTATCGCCGCAGGCTTCAGGGTTGGTGTAATTCTGATTTGCACTGGTGTAGTAGGAGTTGATGTAGCCGGCAATTTGTAAGTCATTGGTAAGGCCATATTCCAATTCGGTTCTAGCGGTCCAAGCATCGTAGGTACCAGCGGCTTGTTGTTTGTTGAGCTGTAGGCGCTGCTCAAATTCGAGCTTTCCTTTGGGTTGAAGATCAAGGGTGTAAATCCATCCAAATGCACCTTCACCCGCATTCGCGAATGAGAAGTGCAAGGCAGTGGCTAATAAGATGCTGAAGGCAACAAGTCTTTTGATGGTCATTTTCATAGTGAGGTGGGCTGGTGAATAAAAGTAAATGAGAATGATTCGCAATATACAGTAAATAAGAATAATTCTCAATTGAGAAAATGACCCTGTTTGTCTCAATGTTGAGATTTGACCTAGAGAATTTCTGAGCTTGTAAGATCAGGGCTATGGATTCAGAAGCCCTGGTGAAGCTGGTCACAATGAAAATGCCTTTTGGTAAGCATGCTGGGCGGGCGCTTGCAGACTTACCTGGTAACTATTTGGCGTGGTTTGCTCGTGAAGGATTTCCTAAAGGCGAGCTTGGTCAGTTGCTAGAGTTGATGCACACTCTGGATCACAATGGCTTGCGCGGATTATTGGCCCCTATTCAGCGGGCTCATGGAATTGCGCCCCGCACTCGCGAGTAGTAAATACTTACTTGGAGTGAACTATGGCTGTCACCCGATTACGTTCATAGCTCACATTAGGTGAATCTGGCGGACTACTTTGAGAAAGGGTGGCTTGCAATGTACTTTGCGCCCCAATCTCCTGAACCAACTTTTGAGCTAGCTCTACATTATGGTCATATTGAATCTGTACGCTGGCAACCTTGCCCGCTTTAATGTTCGAGATGATTGCCGCCACCTTCTCAGGTGAGTATTGATCAAAAAAGACGGGATACCAACCGCCTATTGCCTGCCTTGGCGCTGATGTACTCCTTGAAACTGGCTTACTGGTTGCACCGTCACTCAGCTCTGTAGGCAGATGAAAGTCGATGCCGGTCTTCTGAACAAGCTCAGCATAGGAGATCGGCGCACTCATTTGTGCGTCATCTGTGTTCTCAACCCAATAAGCCCAAGCCAATTTTTTATTGGGGTCGTAGACCAGCTTATACAGATGGCTCGGTATGATGACCTTGCTTTTACCAATGCTGCCTGCATTCCCAGTGGAGCCGGTGAATACATACACGTCGCCTTCCGCGCGCTTGATGTACATCCTGGTGGGTTCTTCAACTCGTTTTGCCCAGATGCCCTGATTGTTTTGTCTAGTTTGGGGCATCATGTTTGCTAAGGAGAATGACTGGGCCATCCCCCGCTCCCGTGTCATGTCACCTGCTGGAACGTTATGCCCGCGGTCGTATCCGCTGCCACGATAGTCTGCTAGAAGGGCGCGTTCATGCGCAGGGAGCCTAGCCTCCTCATAAAACTGATTGCTGCGTCGTGGGTGAGGCGCTTGTAGTTGCTCGCCATGAAGACGCTCAACGGTGTAGATCGGCTTCTTGTCAGAAGGGGAATAGTAGATTGCGAAATCATCAAAGCAAAGGTCTCTCCCTATCTGGGTGGTACTCGGCACTTGCTGGGCCGGGAATAGATCTTTGCACTGATCAAATAGAGCGGATGCACTCAGTGGCAGCCAAAGCGAGCTAAGTAGGAGGAGTTTGGCTAGGAATTTCATTGCATGTCAGTGTAATCAGTGCCCTCATCAGGGGGTAAAAGTTTTGCGCATATTGGGTGATTACCTTAGCTCTAGAGCTAGTATTTGTCGGGGTTTGAGAGTCTTTGATGTTATCGATTATTTCAACTACAAAGCATGAAGAACAATAGATGCTCAACTTGAGGTGATGATTCAAATTGCACTACCGGTAGAAAATTCAACATATCTAGATACTAGATGTACGGGTCAGGCAGCACTTTTGAAGTTCAAAAATAGTAAAAAAGTTGGATTTTGAGCCCTTTTTTATTATATGAAATAAGTCTTCACTAACTTCTTTAAGTTATTGAAATTAAACGATTAAATATCGAACTTGATGACTTTATTAGTGGTCATCCTTATTTCAAGACCTATAAGTTATGGAAATTGATTCCTTTATTCTTGACTTGATATAAGAACCTTCTTAGGATGACTCATGTTTTTTACTTATTGCATTGCAACATAAATCAGAACTTTGATTTTTGGGGTGCTGCAAGACTATGAATGATTAAATGTTTTTCTGCTAATTTGAGTGACATGCAATTGGTGCAGCCTGCAAAGGCTAACGCTAAAGAGTTGTTGGCTCACGCGCTATCTCCTGTATATCGGGTGATGAATGGGCTATTGATCGTAACCGTTTTCATGATCGTGGGACTCTGGCTTTCCGGAAATGGAACTCAAGCAGGTGCATTCGATTTAGCTCGCATCCTGGTTCCAGACGAAGCTCGCCATATGGTTTGGCAGAATGGTTTTGGAATACTCGATCAGTATCAGGAGGAGGCTCCTAAGGTGCTTGCTGATAAAGAAATTACGAATGTAATCTATGGCAAGGCATCAGCTATCCCTCACAGCGGGTTGACCAGTGCCAAACAGCAAACGGTGGCTCTCTTGATGCCCTCCGTAGCCCAGGCTCAGGTAAAACCAATCTCCCACTTAGCGGATCGCATTCCTACCTCAAAGATTGATCCTCAGGCCTTAGATTCCAAACTGATGGTATCTATTCAAAATCAACGCGCTGTTGCTGACTTCTTTGAGAAGAAGTACAAGTTAGATCGTGCCAAGATTGAGGAATATGTTTCGAACACAGTGTTGATTGCAAAAGAAGTCAATATTGATCCCGTCTTATTGCTTGCGGTGATTTCTGTGGAGTCAAACTTTAATCCAGTGATTAAAAGTCATGCGGGTGCTGAAGGCTTGATGCAGGTAATGACTGCTATTCATAAAGACAAATACGCTTTGTATGGTGGCGCTACTGATGCGGTTAAGCCTGAAGTCAATATTCGGGTAGGCGCCTATATCCTGAAGTATTTAATTGCAACTAGCGGCTCATTGCGCAATGGCTTGAAATACTATGTTGGTGCTGCAAACGCTGAGAATGATGGTGGCTATGCTGATAAGGTCATGGCTGAAAGAAATCGCTTGATTAGTTTGTGCCAGCCAGCAACGCAAAATAAATTCACACTGAACGGCAAAGATTTGCGTTCGTAAGATCGACTGTTTTTCTTCAAGACAAAATAAAGGCCACTCATTGAGTGGCCTTATTACTTGCAGATGCTGGTTGTGAATTAATTCACTCCGTGAAGCTCTACATCAAATACCAATGTTGCATTTGGGGGAATCACGCCGCCAGCACCACGAGGGCCATAACCCATCTCAGAAGGGATGATGAGGGTGCGCTTGCCGCCAATCTTCATGCCTTGCACGCCTTGATCCCAGCCTTTAATGACATGGCCAGCACCCAAAGGAAAGCTAAATAGTTGGCCACGGTCTAAAGAGCTATCAAACTTCTGGCCCTTATGATCAGGCGCCTTGTCATCAAACAACCATCCGGTGTAATGCACGTCTACATGATTGCCGGCAGTCGCTTCTTTGCCATCACCAACAACGGTATCTATTTTTTGGAGTTCGCTCATGTTTATCTTCCTCTTTGGCTGAAATTGAACGGCTAGTATATTCTGAGCATAATCTTTTTGTTCGAGCAAACTAACATGACAAACTTCTGGCCTCATTGTGCATATAAAACCCTGACGGTGGGGTCTGACAAGCAATTGCAAGTGACGGATGATTTTCTACGCACTTACTTATTGCGACCCGAATTAAACCTGGTTCCCGAATCCTGCGCTGCTGAGCGCGCCTTGCATCAGCGCTTAATCGATAACCCCCGAGCAGCCATTTCCGATGAAGAAATTGCCGGAATGGCAGATCCCGATATTCAGGTGAACTATCAAGTTTGGCTTAGGTATCGCGCTAAGTTATTGGCGGCCAGCTCTTTAGAAAACTTTTACATGAGCTTGTTTAAAGGTGATGGTGTTGACGTGCCGCCTTTATTTATCTCTCAGTTGGCGCAAATATTTATCCGTCATATCTTGGGTGAAGATTGCCATCCATTAGATGCTCGCATGGGTGAACTCTTCTTTCGCGTTCAGAAGATCACTGTGCTAGAGGATAGCGTGGTCATGGGTGCGGATGATGAGGTAGTCACTCGCAATGCGCAGGCAGGTGAGACTGGAAACATTCTCGATCTTCTGAAGAGTAAGTCGATGTCCATGCGCTCAATCGACTTAGATGTGCTGCATGAAGAAAATGCTGATCTGTATTGGGAGAAGAATGAAGATCATGATTTTGCAGTGCAGCTCAATTTTGGTCAGCCACCCATTAATCATTTTTGCCGTGTTCTCGAAAAATGGGTGCAACACTTTTTAGGTGCTCAAGTACGCATTACCCCCATGCAGCAAATCACTGACCCTAAGTGGTCTTGGCATGTCGGTTTGGATGCTGCTGCGACCGATATTTTGAATAAGCTTTACAACAAAGAGCCGGTAGATTCTGATGAACTTGAGAAGGTCATTTGCTTATTCCGCCTGGACTTTGTTGATGAGGCTGCAGTGACTCAATCGCAGGCTGGAAAGCCGGTGTACATGGGTATTGCGATGAATGATGAAGGGCAACTCAAACTGAAGCCGCAAAACTTGCTTTTCAATTTACCTTTAGCTAAAGCGTCCTAAGTCGCGGAGGAGGCGCTTGTCTTCTTGCGATTGGCGCTAAGCCAAATTAATGCAGCCGCTGTAACGGCAACGGGAAGCAGTGAACCGAGATTCAGGATATTCCAGCCCTGCGAAGTAATGAGGGCCCCAGAACCAAATGAAGTGAAGGCCATTGTGCCAAACACAAAGAAGTTAATGGCTGCTTGAGCTTTGTCACGTTCTTCTGGTCGATAAGCAGTCATTGCCAAAGAGGTCGATCCGGTAAATAAAAAGTTCCAGCCAACGCCTAATAAAAATAGTGCAATCAAGAATTGATGTAAGTCGACACCAGTCAGTGCGATTGCAATACACACGAGGTTGAGGATGACACCAACACCCATCATTTTGAGTGTGCCAAAGCGCTGAATGAGTGAGCCAGTAAAAAACCCGGGCGCGAACATGCCAATGACATGCCATTCCAACACCAGTGCTGTATCTGAAAAAGGGAGCCCACAAATTTGCATGGCGAGCGGCGTTGCTGCCATGAGCAGGTTCATGACGCCGTACCCCAAAGAAGCCCCAATCACCGCAACCATAAAGACGGGTTGTTGCAGAATCGTTTTGAGACTTCTGCCGGCGGAAAGTGAATGCTGCGTCTTAAACTCTTCTGGAAAATGGATGAACTGCATCACGATGATTCCAATAAAGCCGGCTATTGAAAGGGTAATGTAAGCCCCCAAGAATGCGGTATCAAAGAAATCCTTAGTCCAAGAGGCTAGGTTGGGCCCGATGACAGCGCCTAGGATGCCGCCAGCCAGCACCCAGGAGACCGCCTTATCCCTTTGACTGGCAACTGTCAGCTCAGCGGCTGCGAATCGATAGAGTTGCCCATTGGCGCTGTAATAGCCTGCAATAAAGGTGCCCAGCACTAGGAGCCAAAAATTTTTGGAAACGGCCGCATAGGCGCAAAGAAGGGCTGATAAGACTGCTACCAAGAGGCCCAATTGAAAAGAAATCTTCCGGCCAAAGTGATTTTGGGTTTTAGCCACAATCGAGGTGGAGAAGGCGCCACCAACAACATAGCCCATGACAGGCAGGGTAGCCATCCAGGCAACTGGACTTAGGCTTAGGCCAACTAGGCCATTAATGGCGATAAAGGTCACATTATTGGTTAAAAACAAGCCCTGACAGAGAATCAGCAGTGCGAGGTTTTTATTGAGCAGGGGGTGCTTGTTGGTCATGTACCGCAGTTTACGATGTATATGAGTGCAGCTTGAGCTCGGTGGATTCCCTTAAATTGAGTCACTTCGGCCAATTTGGTGCCTAAATCCCCTTAAATTACTGGGGTCGATGATTTAAAATAGATATCTCGGTCCAGTGCGTGAAATGACACCCAAGACAGCCAAAAGCGCCTGAAGTGTTGCGTGCGGAATGCGAGAGTGGTTCGGTATAAGACCGAGCCCTAATATTTATCCATATCGAGGAAACATTAATGGCTTCAGATAAATCAAAGATCATTTACACGCTAACAGATGAAGCGCCATTATTGGCGACCTGTGCATTTTTGCCAATCATTCGTACTTTTACAGCACCAGCTGGAGTACAGGTTGTAGAAAGCGACATTTCTGTTGCGGCACGTATCTTGTCAGAGTTCTCTGATTACTTAACTGCTGAACAAAAAGTTCCCGATAATTTGGCTGAACTAGGTAGCATGACTTTGTTGCCGGACACCAACATCATTAAGCTGCCGAATATCAGTGCTTCAGTTCCACAGTTGCTCGCCGCTATTAAAGAATTGCAATCTAAGGGCTACAAGCTCCCTGATTTTCCCGACGATCCTAAGGATGATGCTGAAAAATCGATTCGTACTCGTTACTCTAAGTGTTTGGGTAGCGCAGTAAACCCAGTATTGCGTGAAGGTAACTCTGATCGTCGCGCACCAAATGCTGTTAAGCGCTATGCCCGCAAGAATCCACACTCGATGGGCGAGTGGAGCCAGGCTTCCCGTACGCACGTATCTCATATGCATGGTGGCGACTTCTATGCAGGTGAGAAGTCAATGACTATGACTAAGGCATGTGATGTGAAGATGGATTTGGTAACAAAGAGTGGCAAGACGATTGTCCTCAAGCCAAAAGTCTCTTTGCTTGCTGGTGAAATTATTGACAGTATGTACATGAGCAAGAAAGCGCTCTGTGAGTTCTACGAAAAAGAAATTGAAGATGCTTACAAGACTGGCATGATGTTGTCCTTGCATGTGAAGGCAACCATGATGAAGGTGTCACACCCCATCGTGTTTGGTCATGCTGTCAAGATTTTCTACAAAGATGCATTTGAGAAGCATGGCAAGTTGTTTGAGGAATTAGGCGTAAATCCGAACAATGGTATGAGCAGCTTGTATGACAAGATCAAAACTTTGCCAGAATCCAAGCGCGAAGAAATCATCCAAGACTTGCATGCATGCCATGAGCATCGTCCAGCATTGGCGATGGTTGACTCTGCCAAAGGCATTACTAACCTGCATTCACCAAGCGATGTGATCGTTGATGCTTCTATGCCAGCGATGATTCGTGTTGGCGGCAAGATGTGGGGTGCGGATGGTCGCTTGCATGACACTAAGGCAGTTATTCCAGAAAGTACTTTCGCTCGCATCTATCAAGAGATGATTAACTTCTGTAAGACGCACGGTAATTTTGATCCAACTACGATGGGTACAGTGCCAAACGTGGGCTTGATGGCTCAGCAGGCAGAAGAGTACGGCTCACACGACAAGACTTTCGAGATCCCTGAGGCTGGTGTGGCGCGTATTGTTGCGGATGACGGCACAGTATTGCTTGAGCAGAATGTCGAAGAGGGTGATATCTGGCGTATGTGTCAGGTTAAAGATGCGCCGATCCGTGACTGGGTTAAGTTGGCAGTCAACCGCGCCCGTTTGTCACATACCCCAGCCGTGTTCTGGTTGGATGAGTATCGTCCGCATGAAGCCGAGTTGATCAAGAAGGTGCAAACCTATTTGAAAGATTACGACTTAACTGGTGTTGATATTCAGATCATGTCTCAGACTCGTGCAATGCGTTATACACTAGAGCGCATCATTCGCGGTAAAGATACGATTTCTGTGACCGGTAATATTTTGCGTGACTACCTCACTGACTTGTTCCCAATCATGGAACTTGGCACTAGCGCCAAGATGTTGTCTATCGTGCCTTTGATGGCAGGTGGCGGCCTCTTTGAAACTGGTGCAGGCGGTTCTGCTCCAAAGCACGTTCAACAATTGCTTGAAGAGAACCATTTGCGTTGGGATTCATTGGGCGAGTTCTTGGCCTTAGCTGTTTCTTTAGAAGATATCGGTGACAAGACCAATAATCAAAAAGTCAAGATTTTGGCTCGCACTCTGGATGAAGCTACTGGCACATTATTGGATAACAATAAGTCACCATCTCCGCGTACTGGCGAGTTGGATAACCGCGGTAGTCAGTTCTACTTGGCGATGTACTGGGCTCAAGCTCTAGCTACACAAACGGAAGATAAAGAATTGCAAGCCCACTTTGCTCCGATTGCAAAAGCTTTGACGGAGAACGAGCAAAAGATTGTTGCTGAGTTCAAGGCGGTGCAAGGTAAGCCAGCGGATATCGGTGGTTACTTTATGCCTGATCAAGCCAAGTTCAAGGCGGTGATGTGCCCAAGCACTACATTGAATGACATCTTGAAGGCAGCTGCAGTAGCTTAAAGTTAGCTAGCTTCGTAAAAAGGCAAACCAAACGGTTTGCCTTTTTTATTATGCCCAACTGAAATACTTAAGCATTCATATACAGATCTTCTTGATAGGTGCTGACCCATTGTGGTCTGTACACCAGAAGAATAGCTAGTAACATTCCAGAGAGTGAGCCCTCCATAAAGGAGAGGACAATCAAGCCTAAAAACCAGCCTAAAGGATCACTGCTTCCGAATGAGTTAATTTGAAAAATTTGCTGCAATCCATAAATCAGTAGACCAGTTGCAAAAGTGCTAATGAAGCCTGCAAGGTAGCCGTTACCTAAAATAAGCACAAAGAGATGCTTTGGTAAAAATCGATCCACTGCTCGAATGACTAGATAGGCAAAGATTGCTGGAATTACGCTCACCATGATGTAGTGACTAGTGGCCCCTACCAAATCTCCGCTGAAAGTAAAAATACCCACTAAAGCAACGATAAAGAGCAGGGTGATGGCACTCCAGAAGCCAAAAAGAGCTACCAGGAGAGAGGCGCCAAAAAAGTGGAAGGATAAATCAACGAAATTTTGAAGATTGCTATTGGGCATATGGGCGCGAATATTCCAAACAATGGCCAATAGGACGATGCAGGAAATAAAGAGGTTCCGCAGTCGAGGCTGTAAAAGTACACCGTCTCGACTTTTAAAGATGCCCAATAAGAAAATGGCGCATGCCAAGAAAATCCAAGCCATATTTATCTCTCAAGGGGCTAAAAGCGATATTTGACTGCTTAATGTAGCCTTTGGGTATCGGATTTAACCCTATTGCCTGGAGCGGAGTTCAGCAATAAATCCTCGGGCGTAGGAGAATGAGCCATATCCATTATGTAGTTTGACATCCATCAAAGAGATATTGAAATGTTTACAAATGATCCAAAGCGACTTTCTCAAGAAATTACTCCTAAGGCAGTCTTTGAGAATCGCCGCGAATTAATCAAGTCTGCAGCAGCAGGGGTATTTGGATGCGCCTTAGCCCCTTGGTTTGCTCGTGAAGCTTTAGCGGCAAATCCGCAGAAGTTGGTCGCCACTCCAAACCCTGCCTTTATGGCAAAAGATGAGCCCACTAGTTATAAGTACGTAACTACCTATAACAACTTTTATGAATTTGGAACCGATAAATCTGATCCAGCTGCTTATGCCCATACCCTCCAAACGCGGCCTTGGACGGTGAGCATTGAAGGCTTGGTAAAAAAGCCCGTCACTCTGGATATCGACGCATTATTAAAGTTAGCTCCGATGGAAGAGCGCATCTATCGTATGCGTTGTGTTGAGGGTTGGTCGATGGTGATTCCTTGGGATGGCTACTCTTTATCAAAGCTCTTAAATTATGTTCAGCCACTTGGTTCGGCAAAGTATGTGGAATTTATTTCCTTGGCAGATAAAAAGCAGATGCCGGGACTTAGCGATAATATTATTGACTGGCCTTACCGTGAAGGCTTGCGTTTAGATGAGGCAATGAACCCACTGACGCTGCTGACCTTTGGTCTGTATGGTGAAATGTTGCCTAAGCAAAATGGCGCCCCAGTGCGCATTGTGGTTCCTTGGAAGTATGGCTTTAAGAGCGCTAAGTCCATTATTAAAATTCGTGTGACAGAAGAGATGCCGAAAACCAGTTGGGGCAGGATTGCTCCTCGTGAATACGGTTTTTACTCCAATGTAAATCCTTTGGTAGATCATCCCCGCTGGAGTCAAGCTACGGAGCGCCATATTGGCGACTCTAAGGGAGTTTTTGCTCCCAAGATCAAAACAGAAATGTTTAATGGCTATGCCGATCAAGTAGCGAGTATGTATGCGGGAATGGATCTCAAGAAGCTTTACTGAGGGCGATAAAATAAAGCGTTCATGAAAATCATTATTTTTTTTCTAGCGCTTTTACCGCTGGATCGATTAATTTGGCTTGGCCTCACTGATGATTTAAGCGCCAATCCGATTGAATTCATTACGCGCTCAACGGGGACTTGGGCACTCGTTTTTTTGTGCCTAACCCTAGCGATGACACCACTTCGTCTACTGACCAATGCGACGATATGGATTCGGTATCGCAGAATGTTGGGCTTGTTTAGTTTCTTTTACGCATCTGTGCATTTTGTAATTTGGCTTTGGCTGGATCAGAATTTTGATCTAGTGGAAATGCTCAAGGATGTGCTGAAGCGTCCCTTCATCACGATGGGCTTTATCAGCCTTGTTATGCTGATTCCGCTAGCCTTGACCTCCACCCATTGGGCTCAAAGAAAATTGGGTCGTCTCTGGGCGCTATTACATCGACTGATTTATCTGATTGCTTGTACTGCGATCCTGCATTATTGGTGGCATAAAGCAGGAAAGAATGATCTAGATACCGTAACAATCTATGCAGTTGTTTTACTGTTGCTGTTATGTTGTAGGATTCCTTATATTCGTAAGCTTTTGGGCAAGCGATCCACCATCTAATGATATTTCGCTAATGACTCTGTTTTCTTATTCTCGCGCATCACTGATTTTCATATTGGGCTTATTGCTTATTGGTATTGGGTCTTCCCAAGTCATGGCGCAACAGGGCGATCAGAGCGTCAAGACTGTAGCCACCTTGGATGTCCCTCGCTACCTAGGAACTTGGTACGAGATTGCCAAGTTTCCGAACTGGTTTCAGAAAAAATGCGTTTCTAATACCAAGGCTGTCTATACGGCTAAGCCGGATGGCAATCTTCGAGTGCTCAACAGCTGCAAAACTGCTACGGGAGAGACTTCCGAAGCAGAAGGCTTGGCTCGCCAGATTGGCGTCAAAGATTCTCCCAAACTGGAAGTGCGTTTTCCCCCTGAGTGGCTTTCATTTTTACCAATGGTTTGGGGTGATTACTGGGTGATTGATTTGGATTCCCAATATCAGGTAGCCGCTGTGAGCGATCCCAGAAGGGAGTATCTATGGGTTTTATCAAGGACGCCTCAACTCGATCCTAAAGTCTATGCTGAATTATTGGCGCGCTTGAAGCAACAACAATTTGATATTCAAAAACTCGAACTTACTTCCCAGAAAAATTAAGGTGTCTGAAAAGCGTATTGGCAATTATTTGCTCCCGCCCGGAATTGAGATTTTCGAGCGTGGATGGTTATCGGCTAACAATGTTTTACTCTTCGACGAACAAGACGTTTCCTTAGTTGACACTGGGTACTGCGCTCATCAGCAGATGACTCTGGATTTAGTTTCTAATTCACTGAAACAGCATGGTTTAAAAACTCTTAATAAAGTAGTCAATACCCACCTGCATTCCGATCATTGTGGTGGCAATGCTGTTTTATCAGATGCATTTGATTGCGAGATCTGGATACCGCAAGCGGAGGCCATTGCTGTAGAGAGTTGGGATGAGCATTTACTCAGCTTTGAACAGTTGGGGCAAGAGTGCCCGCGCTTTATTTATCAGTCCCTCCTTATTCCTGGAAATGAAATTATCTTGGGCCCGTACCATTGGCAAATCCTTGCTGCACCAGGCCATGATAATCATTCCATCATGTTGTACCAAGAGCAGCATCAAATCTTGATCTCTGCCGATGCGCTTTGGGAGGAGGGCTTTGGGGTCATTTTTCCGGAGCTTTGGGGTGAGGGCGGTTTTGAGGAGGTCGCGCAGACACTAGAACTGATTGAGGGACTCTCAGTCGCCTTAGTTATTCCTGGACATGGAAAACCTTTTACAGATGTAAGGCAGTCGATTGAGACTGCAAAATCTCGCCTTGACTACCTCTCTAGCGATGCTGACCGTAATGCACGTCATGGCGCCAAAGTGCTCCTCAAGTACAAATTGTTGGAATGGCGTAGTCGGAAAATGATAGATGCCAATCAGTGGATTTTGAGTACGCCTGTATTGGAAAATATTCGCAAGCAGCTCAATATGAATGCTGAGGATTTTCAGGTTTGGTTGGTAGGGGCTTTGGTGAAATCGAAAGCTGCAATGATCGAGAAAGATCACTTAGTCAATCTTGACTAAAGTGTTGGTCAAAAATTAAACGACAACTTCCCATAAAAAGACCAGTCGTAAATTGGGTAGCTTTGTACTACCTGCTTGCTTGCACCTACTGCAAATAAGAAAGTTTTATTAAGGCGGTGAGTCACCATGGCATCAATCGGAACGAACCAACCACCACCTCCACCCGTGTTCCAAGAGATCCCATTCTCATCCCACAATCGAAGTTGGGTATTGGGAGAGAGATTAAATCCTAGCGTCGGGAAAATATTGAGATTGCGAACTAGGGGCGGTTGATTGGGATTATTGGCAAAAGAATTAGCCTTGGTATCAAAACCATACATGTATCGCAAGAGCGGTGAAAAGTCTGACAGTCGCGACTGATCCCCTGCTTTTGGGACATACACAGTACCTATCTGTGGGCCTGCTGCCCATTGCCCGTAATTGCCAAATGGGAAAACAACTCGTCCGCCTAGGGTGCCCTCCCAGTTTTTTAGAATATTAGAATGATTTCCCCAGACGGTTAGCATCGTATTGCCGGCGCTGTAAGTACCAGTCTGATGTTGCGGAAGTTCAGGTCCGTAAGTTGAAACGTAGGAGGTATCGAGTCGCATGGTTCCGCGCCACCGATCAAAGTGAAGGGGCTGGTAGTAACGCAACTTCAGGGTATCGGCCTGAGTTTGCCCCCCAAACGTATCGTGGTAACCCCACAATTCAAATACCCGCTGACTTGAATACTGATCGGATGCTTTCTCTAGGTTTAAAAAGCCCCCAGAGAACTTACTTTCATCAGCCATGGCCCTTCCCATTGATCCCAGCAGAATCAATGAAGTCAGGATGTAGGTGAAAATTCGCATCAATGTCATATACGCAGTAATATAAATGACTCAGTCAATTACAAAAAATAAGCAGAAAAATATGGAACATACAGTTTTAGTGACCGGAGCAACTGCCGGCTTTGGAGAGGCAACTGCTAGAAGATTTTTGGCAAACGGCCATAAAGTAATTGCTTTAGGTAGAAGGGTGGAGCGTCTAGAGGCTTTGAAGTCATCTCTTCCTATCGATCAGCAAAAAAGGCTACTGACCTTAGCTGTTGATGTTTGTGATAGCTCTATTGTGGATGGTCTCGCAGCTACTTTGCCGACTGAGTTTGCCAAGGTGACAGTGTTAGTCAATAACGCTGGATTAGCCTTGGGTTTGGAACCAGCACATCAAGCTTTTCTTACTGACTGGGATCAAATGATTGATACCAATATCAAGGGCTTGGTGCACATGACGCGCGCTTTCTTGCCGGGAATGGTAGAGCGTAAATGTGGTCACATTATTAACATTGGTTCGGTTGCCGGATCCTATGCTTACCCAGGTAGCAATGTATACGGCTCAACAAAAGCGTTTGTAAATCAGTTTAGCTTGAATTTACGCGCTGACTTGGCCGCAACTGCTCTACGTGTTACTTGTATAGAGCCAGGCTTAAGCTCAGGTACAGAGTATTCAAATGTGCGTTTCAAGGGTGACGATGCTAAAGCAGAAAAAGTCTATGAGGGTGTCCAGGCACTAAGCTCTGACGACATTGCTGAGACAATTTATTGGTCTGCGACATTGCCCAGCCATGTCAATATTAATGTCTTGGAAGTGATGCCCGTTCAACAATCCTTTTCTGGCACAGTGATACACCGCAATACTTAAAAAGCTGAAGCTTTCCATTTGTAAAACTTTGGATAAACGCGCATCACTACAGGCCCATCAAAGTCCCAAGATTTACAGGTTCCCAAATACAGCGGCGGTTTGTTGTCATCCGGATCGAATAGAGCGCCCGGAATGGATTGAAAGGCGGCGGTAGCAATATTGCTGAGAAGCTCTCGCAAGTGGGTGCAGCCTTTAATGCCTCCAAGATGCTCGTTGATAGTTTTGCGCCAACCTTTGCCAAGGCGCGCCCCAATTAGCACATCCATGGGTGGTATTACTTGCGGGCATTCTGGGTGAGGGTGGCTATCCATGGCCACCTCAATTGCTTGAATCACTAATTCAGTATTGACGGTGATACGAACCCACATATCGTGAAACGCTTGGCCTGGTTCCCAGGTTTTTCCACCGGTAGTAAAAGGGTGAAATTTGAAGTCCCGTAAGTGCGCTTCGATATCCCAGAGGCCATCTTCTCGAGCATACCCCTGAAAGGTAATTTCACGAGTATGAAGTGGATTTCTAGGTGCTGGGGTTGAGAGCATGGCGACAGTCAGTAAGAATCTAAGAAGCGGTATATGACAATAATAACGGCTTCATTTTGCTTCGCTCAATCTCCCGGATTTGTAGTATTCTTCGCAACATATGGCCAAACCGATCTCTCTTGAAAAAATATTATTCAGCCAAGGCTTTGGCACTAGGCGCTATTGCAGCGATTTAGTCTATGCCGACCTAGTCAAGGTCAATGGTGTTTTGGCCGAAGATCCAGAGGAACGCATTGCCACTGAGGGCTTGATGCTCAATGTGGAGGGGCAAGATTGGGAATTTCATGAAAAAGCCTATATAGCTTTCAATAAGCCCCCAAACTATGAGTGCTCCCACAAAACTACGCATCACCCCAGTGTCTACAGTTTGCTGCCCAAGCCTTTTGTAGAGAGAGGTCTGCAATGCGTCGGACGTTTAGATTTTGATACGACCGGCTTAATTTTGATCTCCGATGATGGGCAGTTTATTCACAAGATGACTACGCCAAAGAAAAATATTGGCAAGGTATATGAGATCACCACTCCTGAGTCCATTACGCAAAAGCAGATCGATCACTTGCTCAATGGCGTTGTGCTGGACGATGACCCGAAGCCCTGTTTTGCTTCGGCATGTCAGCAACTTGGTGAGAATATATTAGCAATGACTATTGTTGAAGGTCGCTACCATCAAGTGAAGCGAATGATGGCTGCCGTGGGCAATCATGTTGCCAAGCTTCATCGTACTGAAATCGGACAGTACATCATGCCTGTTGATTTAGCAGAAGGTGAGTGGCGCTGGCTTTATCCAGAAGATTTGCAGAAGTTATCTAAGAGTGTGGATGCCCATCTTGCCTAAACCTAAACTCATTGCAAATGATTTTGACTTTGCAAACCTATTGCCTGATTGGCGGTTAAATCTAGCTACTCAAGAGTTGGAGCGGACATTTGTATTTGAGGATTTCAAGAGTGCATTTCAATTCATGACCCTGTGCGCAAACTTTGCAGAAGAGTTAGATCATCACCCGGATTGGTCTAATTCTTGGAATAGGGTGTCTGTGCGTTTAAGCACCCATTCAATGAAGGCTTTGACTGAGCTTGATATCACCATGGCAAATGCCATGGATCAATTTGCCCTTCAAGTCTGAGTTTAATTCGTTTTACTGAGCTTCCTCATCATCTTCATCTTCTGAGGTAATACTCATGAGGATTGTTGCCAAGAGACCGTAGACCACCTCAGTGGCGATCATGCCATCTTCATCAAGCTCATCAATAAGGTCGTTCAAACAATCTTCTGTTGGCTCATTTAAGAGTGTCATGGCGCATTCGCACCCATAGTCAAAATCTTCGTCGTTTTGGGTTTGAGTGTCATTCGTCATAAGAATCCTTTAAGTGATGCTGCAGAATAGCAAATAAAGCCTCGCTCGCCCAGTTCTATTATTTCAGTAGCGCAAGAACTTCTTTGAAGACTGGATTTTTAGCAGTCTTCAGCCACTCAAACCCCAGCATCTCCCCTGTAATAAGCCGTGCCCCTGCAATTTGCAGTCGATCAAGTGCAATTTGCTTGTCGAGTTTGCGACGTGAACCAACCCCGTCCACCACGATCGAAACGTCGTAACCCTCATCTATTAATTTGAGAGCTGTTTGCATTAAGCACACATGCGTTTCGCATCCCATCAGAATGCATTGCTGACGATCGCTGGGAATGGATTGAATCAAGCCATTAGCGCAGGCATTGAAATGCTCTTTATGAATCGTTTCGCTGCAAAAAGTCTGAATAGACTCGATATTAGCCCCCAGACTTTTTGAACTTTGTTCCGTAGCAATAATCGGAATCTCCAGTAGTTGGGCAATTCGAGCGGTACGGATACATTGCTTGAGAACAGCCTCGCCTTGATCAATAGCTGGCATCAGACGCCCCTGTAAATCGATCAAGATGAGGATTGAACTTTCTGGCTGAATCGAGTTTGAATTTTTCACAGTAGGAGGCTCACGGTTTTGAAGTCAGGGTCATCATCTAGGCTAGTGATCTGAAAGCCCAGATCAAAGACTAGATGGAGCATTTTCGAATTCTTACTCAAGACGTACCCGACCATTTCTTGTATTCCATTTTCTTTGGCATGTTCTATGAGGTCAAGCATCAAATGTGTCCCCACGCCATGCGCAGTATGACTATCACTCACGCTGAGAGAAAACTCACTAATATTCTGCTTGGGCGGAGTCACGTACCGAGCAATTCCGATAACCTCCTCAGCGCCAGACAGGTTTGACATAACGGCAAGCAAAGCCATTTCTTTCTTGTAGTCTAGATGCAAGATGTCTTCCAGAAAGTCGTCTGGAAGTTTGGAGATGGCATGGGCAAATCGGAGATAGCGACTTTCGGGTGAGAGCTGATTGAATAGCTCAATAATTCGCTCTCGATCATTGGCCTGGATTGGGCGGATGGTATAAGCTTGCCCATTACCTAAGGGGTATACCTTTTTTGGATACTTTGCCGATAGATTCATGGATATTCACTCAATATAGCCTGATGGTTTAGGATACCTCCATTACCTACTTGTATAAAGCATCGCGTCATATGTCTGAGAGTCCAGAATTAGCAAAAAATACGCTCGGTGGTTTTGAATCTTTTGTTATGGGTATTGCAGGGACCGCGCCTGCTTTTAGTGTGGCGGTGACCACGGCAACAATTGTGTCTACAGTTGGGGTTTTGTCGGTTGGTAGCGTTCTTTACTGCGGCCTCATCATGTTCGGCATTACTTTGGCCTTTATTCACCTGAGCAAAATCACGCCGAATGCTGGGGCTGCATATGCTTGGGTGGGCCATGTATTTGGACCAATTTGGGGATATTTTGCAGGCTGGGGGCTTCTCATTGCCTCGGTATTTTTTATGGTTTCAGCAACCATTCCTGCGGCCACCTCAACTCTTCTTTTATTTGCCCCAGCCTACACTGAAAACACGGAAGCAGTGGCAGGGGTTGCGGCTCTCTGGCTGACGCTGATTACTGCTGTTGTTACTCGTGGAATTAAGCATTCAAGTTATGTGCAAATCACATTTACTATTTTTGAAACCGCTATATTGCTTGCGCTCATTATTGGAGGTTTTGTGCGTTACTGGGATGTGCCAGCACACCCGCCTTCAGTTATTTGGTTCTCACCATTCTCATTCTCGCCTCAGCTATTTGCCACGGGAGCGTTAACCGCCATCTTCTTTTTCTGGGGGTGGGATGTCACGATGAACTTGAGTGAGGAGAGTAAATCTAGCGCCAAGCAGATCTCCGGTGCTGCAAGCACGGGCGCATTTTGGTCTGTATTGAACATGATGCTATTTTTTACAATCATGATCGTCGTTATATTAATTGTGCTTACTGATGCAGAAATTGCGAATGCGGATACTAATATCTTATTTGCTGTGGCTACTAAACTTTTTCCAGAGCCTTGGAACTATCTTGCAGTCTTTTGCACCATCTTAAGTACGGTAGGAACTATTGAGACGCAAATCCTGCAATTTAGTCGTAGCCTGTTTTCGATGTCGCGCGATGGGATGCTGCATTCTAGGTATGCCAGCATTCATCCAGAATGGCAGACGCCTTGGGCTGCAACGGTAGTAATTTGGGCTCTGGGCATGTTATTGCTCTTTACTTCTTCGTACATGCCTTCGGTGAAAGCTATTCTATCCAGCTCAATTTTGGCGATTGGATTTCAGATTTGTTTTTATATGAGTCTGGCCGGGTTTGCCTGTGCTTGGCACTATCGTTACAAGATGCGTGTTGGTGTTGGTAGCGCCTTTGGATATGTTCTATGGCCATTGATGTCAGCCTTATTTATGGTCTTTATTGCTCTTTATAGTATTCCCACCTTTGATTTGTTAACCAATCTCCTTGGCTTGGGTGGCCTACTGATCGGTTTTATCCCGTTAATATTTAATCGCAGACTTCAGCAGCGTTGATAGTGCGATGGGGGTTTAGCTCTAAAATGAGGCTCCATTTATCCCGAATTTGATAAGCCCTTCATGATTTCTTTGGTTCAGGCTTTTAGTGACCACTCTTTCGCCTTTTTTGTGTTGGCGTCCATAAGCGTCGTTGTTGTTGGCATTTCCAAAAGTGGATTTGGCGCCGGCTTGGGAGTGCTTTCATTGCCGTTGATGGCAAGTCAGTCGAGCATCCATGAAGCCTTGGCTATCTTATTACCACTCTTAATTGCAATTGATTTGGTGGGTTTAAGGCGGTTCTTGAAAAACGCTGATTGGCGAATACTAAGGTTAGTTTTATTACCCGCCGCATGTGGAATGCTACTGGGTTACCTCTTCTTCTCTGTCATTACCCCTAAAATTCTTTCTCTTTCGATCGGTATTTTTACCTCACTATTTTTAATTCAAAGCTTGGTGATATCGCGCTTCGATCTAAAGGAAGCTAAACCATTTCCATGGCTTGGAAGGTTAATGGGGGGTGTGTCTGGCTTCACCTCTTTTGTTGCACATATAGGAGGCCCCCCAATCACCATTTACATGTTGAGAGAGAAGGTTTCTCCAATAATATATACCTCTACATTAGGTATATTTTTTGCAGTGATGAATTTTGGCAAGCTAGTGCCTTATGCCTATCTTGATTTGCTGAACTTCGATCAGTTAGCCACATCAATTCTTTTATTGCCCTTGGTGCCCGTGGGCGTGTACTTGGGATTTTATTTTGCCGGGAAGATTTCGGCAAAGTGGTATTACATCATCGTCCAATTTTTTCTATTGGTTGCGAGTATTAAATTAATTACGGATGGTTTGCTTGCCTAAGTAAAGCTATGAAAGACTGATGAATATTACTACTAGACTTAAAGCAATTGTTATTTTCGGAATAACTCTTGGCTTTGCATTTCCAATGACTGTAATTGCGCAGACATTCTCGCCCTATACTTCCGAGCAAATTCAGGAGTTCAATAATCAACCGATTGCGCCCATGGAAACTCCTGCAGGACCGGTTTACTTAGAGCGGCCGCCTGTAAGTCAGAAGCCGAATGCGCCTTTTGATTCTCGCTATATCAAAAATCCTGATGGCGAGGAGCAGGCCGAAGCGCAGGGCTCTGAATCAGCCGCACCCTTTAAACCAATTCCTGCAACCTTCGCCTTTTAGTGACTGCTAACTGTTAATATTGCTTCTACATTTTAGAAAAGAGTTATTCATGAAATCCCATACCATTCGTTTTCTTGCTAGTGCCTTGCTGGCAATCGGCTTTGCAGGCTCTTCATATGCTCAGGATGCACTCCCAGTCAATGCCGCCGCTTCTGTTAATGGTGTCATCATTTCGAATGATGCTGTTGAGCAAGGCATTCAGGCAGCATTGTCTCAAGGTCAAAAGGATTCTCCAGAGCTTCGCAAAGCAGTTTTAGGAAAAATGATTGAAATTGCTCTCTTATCGCAGCAAGCAGATAAAGATGGGCTTGCAAATTCTGATCGGGCTAATAGTCAGCTAGCTCTGATTCGCCAAAATTATTTAGCAGATCTTGAGTTGTCTACTTATATGTCAAAAAATCCAGTGAGCGATGCGGATGTCCAGGCCGAGTACAACCGTGAAATTACTTCTTTGGGATCGCAGGGCATGATTGTGGAATACAAAGTAAGTGATATTGCCGTTGCCACTGAGGCTGATGCACAAGCCGCTCTAGCCAGAATCAAAAAAGATGAGTCTTTCGATAAAGTGGCTAAGAGTGTTTCGCTCGCGCCAAATAAGGTTCAGGGCGGTGCTGTAGGTTGGGTGCAAGCTGGGCAGACTCTACCGCAGATCGCTAGCGTATTGGTCACTCTATCTAAGGGCCAGGTTTCTCCGGCGCCGATTCAGATGCCCCAGGGCTGGTATTTAATTAAATTGGAAGATAAAAAATCTGGCAAGCCTCCAACATATGAGCAGGCTAAGGCAGCCATTCGTAATGGCTTGATGCAGAAGAAGCAGTTTGAGTTCTTATCCCAATTGCGCCAGGGCGCCAATATCGTCGTACGCTAAGTCAATCTAGGCTAGGTTGAGATCAAAAAAGGGCGCCTGAGGGCGCTCTTTTGCATTCCTGCTCGCCTCTAGTGGTATTTCTCTATCTCAATAGCCTGCATTCAGGAGTAGATTGAAAAATCACTGATTAAATAAGGGGGCGCAAATGAGCAGTAATCCATTTGATTTAGGTGCAATGGCAAATCAAGCTAAGGGTATGAAGGCTGCACAAGCAGCAGGCCAAGCTGCCCTGACTAGTGCCCAAGAGATCGCCCAGCTAAACCAGCGAGCTGCTCAAGAGCTTTCTTCGCGGTTGCAGGCTAAAGTAGCAGAGCTCATGAAAACGCAAGACCCTAAAGCGGCGTTTGATTATGTGCATGCTGAAGTGTTGCAAGATGCCGCAAAAGAGGTTGCCGAGTATCAAGCGCAACTTTTTCAAGCTTTAGCAAGTGGCAACAAGGAGTTAGCAAAAATTGCAGAAGCCATGATTAAAGAATCGCAGCATGATTTAATTCATTTTGTGAATGAAGCTACGCAAAACGCTCCAGCTGGAACTGAGCCTTACACCTCTGTATTTAAAGCTTCCTTCAACAATGCGTTGCAGAATTTTGAGTTGATACGTGCTGCAATGGCAGACTCATTTGTGAGCTTTGAGAAGAACGTTGAAAATATGAGCCGGTTTTCTGGTACCCAAAAATCTACAAACTCAGAATCAAGAAAAAAATCTAAATAGGCATGTCTTGGTTGGGAGCCTTTGGTTTACGGGTTCCTTGCAAGGGTCCTATCCTCTAATGATGGCCTCTACTAGGGGATGTTGAATTTTCTTGTCTGGGCGAATGGCATAAAAATATTCGTAGATATCCTCGCATTTACCAATCATTTCAATGTGATAAGTTTCTTGTAAATCTTTCTTGATGCTTTC
>NZ_NCFJ01000183.1:0-4457 GCF_002281105.1 Polynucleobacter sp. 35-46-11 | reverse complement strand
TAAATAAATAATAAGGAATTTAGCCTAATGAATGCTAACTGGTTGTCTCATAAAACCAATATTTTAGCGGGTATTACCGTCGCTATGGCGTTAGTGCCTGAAGCACTGGCTTTTGCCATTGTGGCTGGTGTGCATCCGATGGCTGGCTTGTTTGCCGTGGTGATTGTCGCTTTTATTACCGCTGCTTTTGGTGGTCGCCCTGGTATGGTATCAGCTGCGGCTGGCTCTTTAGCGGTCGTCATGACGGCATTAGTGGTGCAACACGGTGTTGAATATCTCTTTGCTGCCGTGATTGGTATGGGTATCATTCAGCTGATTATTGGTTGGCAAAAATGGGGGCGTTTTATTCGCATGGTGCCTGCTCCCGTCATGCTCGGTTTTGTTAACGGCTTGGCGTTAATCATTTTTATGGCGCAAATACCATCATTTAAAGATGATGCGGGTAATTGGTTGCAAGGTGCTACTTTATGGCAATTGTTGGCGGCTGTGGCTGCAACTATGGCCATTATTTATCTATTACCTCGCTTAACCAAAGCCATTCCATCGGCATTGGCGGCGATTGTGCTGGTCACACTGGCTGTGGTTGCTTTAGGTTGGGATTTACGTACTGTGGGCGATATTGCCGATATGGAAAGCAGCCTTTCTGTATTGGTATTGGGTGATCCTAACAACCCTGCACTGAATGGTTTTCATCTGCCGATGATTCCTTTCACATGGGAAAGCTTTATTATCGTTGCCCCTTATGCGTTGATTTTAGCGATTATTGGCACGGTTGAATCCTTGCTCACCATGACCTTAATTGATGACATTACCCAAACGCGCGGTCAAGGCAATCGGGAATGTCTGGCTCTGGGTTCGGCGAACGTGGTTGCAGGACTATTTGGTACCATGGGGGGCTGTGCGCTCATTGGTCAGTCGATGATCAACACCAAATCGGGGGGTACTGGACGCTTGTCGGGCATTACCGCAGCCTTGGTGGTTTTGCTATTCATTTTGGTATTGTCTGATTTAATCGAGCAAATCCCCATTGCTGCGCTCGTTGGTTTAATGTTCTTTGTCGTCATTGCGACCTTTGAATGGTCGAGCATGGCCATTCTGCGTGGCATGAGTAAAGCAGATGCGCTCATCGTTGTCATTGTTACGACACTCACTGTCGTGTTTGATTTGGCCATTGGCGTCATTGCTGGGGTGATTATTGCAGCCTTGGTTTTTGCTTGGCAACATGCACAAAAAGTGATGCTAGAGCGAAAAGTACAACCCGATGGCAAGGTCATTTACCACGTGCACGGCCCCTTGTTTTTTGCTTCGGCACACAGTTTTAGCGAACAGTTTGCCATTGATGATGACCCTGAGTGCGTTAAAATTGATTTTAAATACTCGCGCGTTTACGATTATACGGGCGTTGAAGCCATTGATAAGCTAACGGAACGTTATCAAGCCAAAGGCAAGAAATTAGTCTTAAAGCACTTAAGCCCTGAATGCCAAGCACTACTTACCAAAGCGAAAGAGCTGGTGGAAGTGAATGTTTCCGAAGACCCGCATTATCACGTGTCTATGAATCGATAAATAAAACAGCTAGGGATGCTGTGAAAAATACTAAGGGATGGGGGATTGGGGGAAGGGTTCCACCATCATGACATGCAACCGATTGATTAAATCCCTTCCACCAACCAATAAATTGAAATAGGAAGTCTGAAGAAAAAGCGAAGCGCATTCTTCAGACCTTCCCTAGAGGCAACTTAACTATGCATGAATCGGTTTTTCAACAATTTGCCCTATTACTGATTATTGCCGCTATCGCGGGCGCCATCGCGACGCGCTTGAAGCAGCCCGTTATTATTGCCTATATTTTAGTGGGTATTATTGTCGGTCCAGTTGGCTTCGCTTTAGTGACAGCACACGATCAAATTGAATTGCTAGCTAAAATTGGTGTGACAGTTCTGCTATTCCTAGTTGGACTTAAACTGGATATTCAACACGTAAAACATATTGGCCCTGTGGCACTGGCCACTGGCTTAGGTCAACTGTTATTCACCATTGTTATTGGCTTTTTTATTACCCTACTCTTAGACAAGGATTGGATGACAGCACTCTATGTCGCTATCGCCCTTACCTTCTCTAGCACCATTATTGTCATTAAATTGTTATCCGATAAACGTGAACTAGATTCTTTGCATGGTCGCATTGCCATCGGTTTCTTAATTGTACAAGACGTGGCTGTGGTCATCGCTATGATGTTTGTTAGCACGCTTAAAGATACTGGTTTAGATGACACATCTATTGTATTAGAAGTCGCCATTATTGCTGCCAAATTACTCGCGGTTGCTGTTGTCGTCTTCTTGCTCATGCGCTATGTGCTTCCTTGGTTAATGCGCTATGTCGCACAATCACAAGAGTTGTTGCTGGTGTTTGCTATTGCCTGGGGCGTCGCATTATCCAGTGCAGGGCAATTAATTGGTTTTTCAATGGAAGCTGGTGCCTTTATTGCCGGTTTTTCACTCGCATCCACTGTCTATCGAGACGCCATCAGCGCAAGGCTCGGTGGTATTCGTGACTTTCTATTGCTATTCTTCTTTGTTGAGTTGGGCAGTAAACTCGACTTTAGTTCACTGAGTGAAGAACTGGTTTCAGCAGTCATTCTGTCACTGTTCGTACTCATAGGTAATCCATTGATTGTCATGGCGATTATGGGTTATATGGGCTATCGTAAACGTACTGGCTTTATGGCGGGGTTAACGGTAGCGCAAATTAGCGAGTTCTCCATAATTTTTGTTGCCATGGGCATTACCTTAGGCCATGTGGGTCAAGATGCGTTAGGGTTAACTACTCTAGTTGGTATTGTTACCATTGCTGTGTCCACTTACATGATTATTTACTCGCAAACGCTCTATCAATGGTTTTCGCCTTATCTTTCATGGTTTGAGCGTCGAGTCGCTTTTAGAGAAACAGAAACCAGCAATCAACCTGTTAACGATCAGGAACCACGTGTATTGATTGTTGGCTTAGGTCGTTTTGGTGGACAAGTGATGCGTCATTTGCATCGTCAGGGTATTGCCGTAATGGGTATTGATTTCAACCCTGAGGTGGTGCAAAAGTATCGTGAAGAAGGTTTTAATGTGTTGTACGGCAACACCGAAGATAGTGAGTTATTAAGTTCAGTACCTTTTACGCATATTGCGCATATTTTAACCACGCTGCCTAGTGATGATGCCAACTATGCACTCTTACATCATTTAAGTCTTTATAGCCATCAAGCACGTATTACTGCCGTGGTGCGAACGGAAACCAATTTGTTACATTTAAAACAAATGGGTATTTCACATACGATTAATCCCTACATTTTTGCAGCAGACCATACTGCAGAAATAATGGCGCAAGAATTTATCCATCAGGAGATCAAATCATGAAAACAATGAATAAACTGCTCGTGGCAACGGACTTTTCGGCACCAGCACGTCATGCCGTCATGCGATCAGCGGCTTTAGCACAACAATTAAAGGCTGCCCTCCATATTACTCATGTAGTTGAGGCATCTCTAACGGAACATTTAAAAGCACTGCTAAAATTAAGCGATCAACAGACAAATGAACGTGCTCAAAAACATGCTGAATTAGAGCTTAATGCGTTAATGTTGGCTGTGGAAGCAGAATATCACCAGACTCCTAGCCTGAGCGTCCATTCTGGTTCGTTATTGCCGACGTTAGCAGATGTTGTTGAGCAATCGGCTGCGGATTTAGTTTTGTTAGCTGCTAAAGGGGAAGACTTTATTCGAAACTGGACGATTGGATCTACTGCAGAACGTCTCATTCGGATGCTTCACTGTCCGATGTTGGTTGTTAAACAATCAACTCAAGTCCGTTATCAACGCGTCATGATTGCCATTGATTTTTCTGACTGGTCTCGTTCTTCTATTGAGTTAGCACAACAGATTGCCCCTAATGCACGCTATGTTTTAGCTCATGTATTTGATATTCCTGAAGAAGGAAAGCTAAGATTAGCGGGTGTCAGTGAATTTGACATTGTTAACTATCGCAATGATGTGATGCAACAGCATCACAACAAGCTCAATAAAATTGCAAAAGCCTGTGGTTTGAGTGACTCCCAGTGGTCTCCATTGGTCATGAAAGGTGATCCTAGCAGCCGTTTACTGGAAGCAGAAGAAGAGCATGATATTGACTTAATTGTACTTGGTAAGCATGGTAAGGGCTGGTTCAAAGAAATGCTACTAGGTAGCACCACCAAACATCTGTTGACCGACTCTAATACCGACCTATTAATTGCTCAGCGCGGTCAACAAAACGAATCACAAGATAATGAGTGATACCACAACCTAGGGAAAGCTCTAAAAACCCCACTTCGTGGGATTTTTAGAGCTCCCAAGTTTATTTAGTCTCTGGTGGAAGGGATTAAATCAATAGGTTACATGCAATTATTGTGCATCCCTTCCCCCAGTCCCC